>JBEKVL010000097.1:0-12042 GCA_049514055.1 Tepidisphaeraceae bacterium
CACGCGCACGAGCAGTTCGTCCGGGCCGAATTGCGGGACGGGCATGTCGGTCATCTCGAGCTTCTTGTATTCGCGAAGGATCAGTGCTTTCATGGACGGGAGTATAACCGCAGGGCGAATTATTTGCCTTTGACCTCGGTGCCTCGGATCGTCCAGCCCAGCTTGCGGTTCTTATCCCCGGTGCCACCCTGTTCGCTCAACGTCATTCCACGGTATAATCGACCAACATGAGCAAGGACTACCCTTGGCGCGATGGGTCTTCGGTGACACAGATCATTAACGCGAATCGCAAGATGTTGGTGCGGATCGGCATGATCGAGGAAGGCTCGGGGTATACGGAGCGGGAACTCAAAGCATGGAACGCGCGGCTGAAAAGCCCAGCACCGACGGAGGCCATCGAGTTGTATCGAGCGGCCCGAGCACGGCAGGTCGGCGAGGAACACTGGCCGAGCATGGGGCTATTCACACTCGAAGACAAAGATGTCCGATGGTACGACCTCGTGGACGAACGACCGCATCCGATCGACATCATCTGGTGGCGGGATCAGCCGGTCGATCCTGCCATCGAACGTGGTTGGAGGAAGGCGCAGGGATTCATGCTTGGGGGGACGCCGTTCTTCGACAAGCTGTTTATCCTGCGGGGACATGGACGCATTCCCGATGGGAGCATCCTGCTGACTGACCATGAATCGTCATATCCAATGGTTATCGCAGCACGGTCGCTGACGGAGTACATGGCGCGATTATGCTATTTCGCGGGAACAGATTTGATCAGCTTCCCGGGGGAGCGAGATCGACTGCCACACGAGAAAGTCATGGCGTTTGTGCGAGAGTATGTTGAGCTTAATCCAGAGTCAGAGGAGGACTGGTCGGAATGGGCTATGCGCCAAGCGACAAAGGCTCGCGCCGGCAAGAGGAAATCGAGTGGCTACATGCACTGGGACCAGGAACGCAAACGGTTGGTTCCTATCGCGGAGGCCGGCGAGGTACCACTCATTCAAATCGAGCATGCAACCCGAGCACAACTGGAATCACTGGCCGCGGCAACGAGCCTGATCACGCTGATGGTTCTCGATAGCGTCATCGACGATGCCGGATTGCTTGCGAAGATTTCCTCACTGGAGGAACTTTATGTTTACGATTGTGGCGAGGTGGACGCCAGCCCGCTTTCGCGCGCAAAGAATCTCAAGGAGATGTGCTTTCTGCGATGCGCCGTACGTGGGATCGCGGCGTTGGCGGAACTCAAGGGTTTGCGGCGGCTTCGCTTGCAAGAATGCTCGTTTGACCAGGACGAGTTCAAGGCATTCAAGAAGGCTCGGCCGATGGTTAAGTTGGAGTGAGTGGGCAATTGTGCCTCGGCCCGCCCACCGCCAGTGTGCATCCGATCATTCGCAGGATCATCTGCTGACGTCCTTTCGTCGATCGCCAAATCCGTACATATTATCTATTGCTTCGGCCACGCCAGGTTGCGATGCACGAAGTCGAACGTGCCCATCCCGTTGATCGTGTGCGGGCCGGCGAAGAACTCGATCTCACAGCGGTCGCCGATGCCCAGTCGGCCGTTGTAGAGCAGCCGCACCTTGGCAAACTCCGCCGCCACGGTCTCATCCGGCGCCACGCCGTCGAAGTGACCGCGCTCCACCATGAACGGCCGGGGCGCGATCAGGGCGGCCATCTCGGCGTAGTTGAATGTGCTTCCCAGATCGAACTCGAAAATCTCGTATTTCCCGGTGTACACGTAGCTGTACGGACTCAACGTCGAGGCATTTTTCCACACCCAGTCGTTGAAATCGGCCGAGCAGATGGAGAACCGGTAGTCGGTCAGGAGCGCCGGCACGCGCATCGCCGTCTTGCCGCCATAGCTCAGACCGTAGAAACCGATTCGACCGGGATCCACGTTTGGCAGCGTCTTGAGCCAGTCCAGGATCTGCCGGTGCTGCGGGGTGATGATCGAGAACAGCGTCTTGCCTAGCGGATTGGCCTTGCGTTGCAACACGCGGAAGCGGTCGCCGAAGAGGTAGAGGTTCTGCGGTGCAAACACGATGAACCCCCGCTCCGCCAGCCGCGCCGCGTACGCCTTGTACGCCGCGTGCCCTTCCTGGCCGACCAAGTGCTGCGGCCGGCCTTCCAGCCCGTGCTGGCACACCACCACCGGCCGGCGTTCGCCTTCCTTCAGATCGCGCGGCAACAGCAGCAGGCCATACGCCATCACGTCGGGGAACACGTCCAGCATGACCTCGTATCCCACCCATTTCTCCGACTGCATCGCCAGCCGCGTGCGCGGGCGTGCCGGCAGCAGCGGATGGTCGAATTTGCCGATGACCTGCTCATAGAAGATCTTCCGATATTCCTCAGCGGACTTCTCGTATTTCTCAAGCGAGGATGTATCGAGCCGTTTCATGAACTCGCGCCGGACGGCCGGGCTCTCGGCCAACAGCCGCTGCGTGTGCCGGTCAATCTCCACGATTTGTCTTGTTTGCCGCTCGACCCCAACCGGCAGATCGCCCACAATCTCCGGCCGGGCACCGGTCGCTGGCAGTTTGGCACCCGGCGACAGCACATCCAGGAATGCTCCGAGCGCCCCATCCCCCAGCATCGGTCCCTTCCCGTTTCCGCTCACCACCAACTGCATCCGCGGCGCCGGCCGAAGTGCAGCCACCAGGGCCTTCGCCCGCTCCACCTCGCTCCGCACGTCCTCCAGCGCCGGCGTCACCAGTTCCCCCGGTGCCCCACCCTTGCCTGCGAGCTTCTTCTCCGGCCCGCGGCACGCCTCGATCACCAGCGCCCGCGGCGCCACCAGCGACGCCAGTTCGGCATCGCCGAACTGTTCAAGCAATCCGAACACGTTCCGGTCGATCGGCTCCCGCCATAATCCCTCACGCCGCGTGAAATAGCCGCTCACACACGCGGCCGTGATTCGCGTATCGCACGCGGCCGCATACAGGCTCAGCAGCCCGCCTTCGCCCCAGCCGACCACGCCGATCCGCGCCGGCTTCCCGGCCGCGTCGTGCGTGTAGAAATCCACGGCCGCCAGCACCTTCTGCACTTCGTAGCCAATCGGATGCCGCCCCAGCTCGTAGGCCGGCCGATACAGATATTCGCGCGAGGTCAGTTCCACACCACCATCGGTTCTTCCCGACGGCCGGCGCAGCTTGATCGCCCGGTCGACGAGCGTCGGCACCAGCACCCGACACCCGGCCTCCGCCAGCCGCCGCGCATATTGTGCCGCCGGTTCCACGCCATCCGCGATCCCCGCGAACTGCTCGGGCGTGAGATCGCAATCAGGAATGGCGATCACATCCGCGATGCGCTCCCGTCCCATGGGCTGCAGCAACAGGCCCTCCGCATTTACCCCATCCAGCACGGGCCAGCGCACCGCGTAAACCTCGTATCCTGTCCCGCGCGCCAGCACCGGGCTGCGTCCCGCCAGCGCCATCACCTGTGGCCCGGCGAATGGCACCCGCGCATCGCGCACACCGATGATTTGCCGCAAACGCTCGCGACTCGGCCCGATCGACCGCTCGTATGCCTCCCACGATGACAAATCCCGCCTCCCATGCGCTGCCCGCGCTTCCGGCGATCGATCCAGTTCCCGCATCAGAAACCGGTCCACACCGGCGACAAGCTCCGACGCAATATCGCCGTTCATTTGGAGTGCATCTGTCGCCGGTAACGTTGTCGGTATCTCCGCGGCCCCGCATGCCCATGCCACAACCAACGATGCCAGCAGTGGGCTCCAATACGCTTGGTGTCTCATACGCGCCTCCGTTCGCCTCTCAGGGCTCGTCATGCTGAGCGTACTCGCGAAGCATCCGGCTTTGGACTTCGAGGCCAGATCCCTCGCGAGTACGCTCGGGATGACCGTTCCAGTTCCTTGGACGTTTTCAGACCGGGCGGCCACACCACCGTTCCCCCGGCCATTCGACATTCGTCCTTCGGAATTCTCTCGTCATTCGAGTTTCGGATTTCGTCATTCCCGTGCCGCAGCACGGCTCACACCTCATCGGGTATCCGATACTTCTCCCGCATCGTCTGCCGCACCAGCGCATTGGCCGCATCGCAATTGATGAACCGTTCGGCCGCCGGATCGAACTCGACCCGCAGATTGCCGCAGCGATAGGCGATGTTCCCCAGGTGCGCCAACAGCGCAGCGCCGTGGGCGATTTCAACGTCTGCGTTGGGCAATTTGCGCGAGCGGATGCACTCGACGAAGTTGGGCTGGTGATACTTGTCCGGGTGTACGCCCTTTTCCTCAACCACAACCTTGCCCTCGCCCTCCATCACCTGCCAGCCCACGCCATGCCGGCCGACGTACATGATCTGCTTCGTACCGTAAATCTCGATACGCTCGCAGTTCATGGACCAGAGCGGGAATTTGCTGCCGTTGCGTTCCTCGTTGTTACTCTTGCGCAGATACGCCGGAAAAGTTCCGCTGCTGCACGTCATCACGAAATCGTCAAACTCGTACGTCACCTCCTGGAACTCCGGCGTCTGGCGCTTGGAGCCATACGCGTAATTCCCGGCCGCACAATGCACATGCTTTGGCGGCGGCGGATCGCCCAGCACGTTGCGGGCCAGATCAAGCTGGTGGCTGCCGTCGTTCCCCAACTCGCCACCGCAGTAGTCGTACCAGCTATACCAGTCGCGATGGCGGGAGACGTTGTACGGGACCAGGGCGGCCGGGCCGATCCACTTGTCCCAGTCGAGCGTGGCCGGCGCCTGCAAGTCGGGTTGCGCCCGGAATGCCCCGCCGGGATTCAGGTTGTACACCTTGACATGCACGATCTTGCCGAGCTTTCCCGAGGCGAGGTACTGCCGTGCCGTATTCGCATACGGCGCGGAGCGGTTCTGCAGGCCGCATTGGACGATCCGCTTGTACTTGCGGGCCGCCTCGATCATCTTGCGGCCTTCCCAGATGCTGTACGAGGCGTTCTTCTCCACGTACACATCCTTGCCGGCCTGGCAGGCCCAGACCGTTGCCAGTGCGTGCCAGTGATCCGGCGTGGCGACGATGACGCCATGAACGTCCTTGTCGTCGAAGATCTGGCGCATGTCGCTGATTCGCTGGGGCGCGCGGCCCTGTGCCTTCTCCGCCAGTTGCACCAGGTTTCCGCCGCGAGTGTAGTCCACATCGCAGATGTACTTGAACTCGACGCCGGGCACGGCCAGGAATCCCGCCAAGTGTGCCGAACCGCGACCGCCCGCGCCGATCAAGGCGAGCACGACCTTGTTGGCCGGGCTGTCCGCGGCCCATGCTGTGCTGGAGGAAAGCGACACTGCACCTGCAACTGCAGCCGATGTGCCCAGAAACCGCCGCCGAGTGATCGAGTTCATGAGAGACCTCCGTTGAGGAGAAATAGTGACGGCAAAGACGATACCGCCGGCCCGGCCCACGAGCAATCGTTCGCTCATGTTCGGAGTTCACGCTTCAGCGTGTCTTGCGTGCTCAGGCAATACGCAGACACGCTGAAGCGTGAACTCCAAACGTCGAACTCCGAACACGATTCCGGGAACTCTCGCCTTCTTCGTGCGTCTGATAGACAATAGTCTCCGCGTTACGGTTGCGCGCTGAAACTGTCGGATGGATTTCCTTCGCAGGATGGACACATGAAATATCTCTATCTCGTTGGGTTGCTGGGTTTCATCTTGAGTGCCGCACCGGCCATTACCGGCGGGAAATCGCAGCCACAGGATCGCGACACCGCCAAGAAGGCGTTCGACAAGGGCAATTTCAAGGATGCCTTTGACCTCTACTCGAGACTGGCCCTGGACCCGGCCGACGACCCGGTGCAGGTCTCGACGGACTTGACCCAGGCGCTCCAATGCCTGCGCCGGCTGGGCCGGGTCAGCGACATCGACGATTTCCGTGAGAAAGTCATCGCTGCCCACGGCAAGAACTGGAAATTGCTCCAGACGGCCGCCCAGACCTATGCCGGCAGCGCCAACAACGGGGAGCACTTCGGCAGCATCGTCGCCGGCAAGTTCTATCGTGGCAACCAGCGCGGCGGCGACGGCAAGCGCGTCTTCACCGGCGAACGCGACCGTATCCGCGCCCTGCAACTCATGGTGCAGGCTTCGGAGAATCTGCGCACGGATACCGACAAGGACGAGATGGCGAACTTCGACTTCGCCTTTGCCGACATGCTCCTGGACGCCCGCCGGGGCGACGGGGCCTGGCGATTTCAGTACCTGACCGACCTGGGCAAACTGCCGGATTATGAGGACAACTATCCGTACTATTACGGCGGCAATGGCCGGGGTGCGCCGGTGAATGAGGATGGCTCGCCGGTCTTCCATTCCATTCCCAAGACGTGGAAGGATGCCAGGACTGATGGCGAGCGCTGGCGCTGGTGTCTGGCCCAGGCGCAGGAACTCTCGCCCGAGAACTCGGCCCGTTCCCGTTTTGTCTTCGCCGAGTTTCTGCGCGGGCAGTTCGACGTGCAGACCATGGCCGCGGCCGGCTACGGCCGGCTGATTGGCCGCAGCGAGGACGATGGCCGGAAGGACGAGAACGGCCCGTATGCGGTCGGCACATTGAAAGAAGACGAGACCATCGCCCGGCTGGCGACGGGCATCAAGCGATTCAAGCTGCCAGAGGAATTCAACTTCATCAAGATCCTCCAGCAGGTCGGAGACAGCGGCAACAAAACCTATGGCGAGAACGCCGTCAACCTGCTGGCCCAGCTCTTTGAAGACCGCCAGCAATACGACCGCGCGGCCGAGTTCTGGAAGAAGAGCATCGAAGCCTTCGGGCCAGGCACCGAGAACTACAAACAAAAGAAGGTCGATCAGATCCTCGGCAACTGGGGCCGCTTCGATCCCAACCCCACCGAGCCGGCCGGGAAGGAGCCCGTCGCCCATCTGGTCTTCCGTAACGGCAAGAAGGTCAGCTTCGAGGCATACGAGATCGACGTCAAGAAATTGCTCGACGACGTCAAGGCGTACATCAAGACCAAGCCGCGCCAACTCAACTGGGAACAGATCAACATCGGCGACATCGGCTGGCGACTGGTCGAGAAAGACCAGAAGCAGTACATCGGGAAACAGGCCGCCAAGTGGGAGATGGCGCTGGATCCGCGCGACAAGCACTTTGACCGGCGCGTGCCGGTGACTGTGCCGATCAAGACGCCGGGAGCCTACCTCATCAAGGCCCAGATGGACGGCGGCAATCTCACGCAGATCGTCCTCTGGGTGGCCGATACGATCATCGTCAAGAAGCCGCTCGATAACGGGTCGTATTACTTCCTGGCCGACGCCGTCAGCGGGCAACCTGTCGGCAAGACCAACCTCGAGTTCTTCGGCTACAGGCAGGAATGGAAGGGCAACAACAACTACCAGATCGACACGCAGGATTTCGCCGAATTCACCGATGCCGACGGCCAACTCAAACTGAAGAAGGACCAGCAGGCGGGCAATTACAGTTGGCTGATCACCGCGACAACGCCGCAGGGGCGCCTGGCCTATCTCGGCTTCTCCGGCATCTGGGGCGGCCGGATCTACGATGCCGAATACAACCAGGTGAAGGTCTTCGCGATCACCGATCGCCCGGTCTATCGCCCGGGGCAGCCGGTCAAGTTCAAGTTCTGGCTCGGCCACGCCAAGTATGACCAGGAAGGTCCGTCCTTCTATGGCAATAAATCGTACACCATCACTGTCAACAGCCCGCGCGGCGAGAAGTTCTGGGAGAAAACATTCAACACGGATGTCTACGGGGGACTCGATGGCGAGTTGGAAATGCCCAGGGAATGCCAGCTTGGCACCTACCAGATCTTCATCCAGAACCTCGGCGGCGGCAACTTCCGCGTCGAAGAGTACAAGAAGCCCGAGTTCGAGGTGAAGGTCGATGCACCGGCCGAGCCGGTGATGCTCGGCGAGAAGATCAGCGCCACAGTGACGGCGAAGTATTATTTCGGCGCCCCGGTGACGCAGGCCAAGGTCAAGTACAAGGTGTTGCGCACCAGCCACCACGCCCAGTGGTATCCGACCGGGTATTGGGACTGGTTCTACGAGCCAGGCTACTGGTGGTTCGCTTGCGACTACACCTGGTATCCAGGCTGGGAGCGCTGGGGTTGCGCCCGCCCGTGGCGCTGGTGGTGGCCGCAGCGCTGGGAGCGGCCGGAGGTGGTGCTGGAGAACGAAGCCGCCGTCGGCGCCGATGGCACGATCAAGATCGAGATCGACACGGCGCTGGCGAAGGCGGTGCATGGCGACGAGGACCACAAGTATGAGATCACGGCCGAGGTGACCGATGATTCCCACCGCACCATCGTCGGCCAGGGCAGCGTGCTGGTGGCCCGTAAGCCGTTCAAGGTCTACGCCTGGGTAAATCGCGGGCACTATCTGGCCGGCGATGTCGTCCTGGCCGAATTCTCCGCCCGCACGCTCGACAACAAGCCCGTGCAGGGCAAGGGCGAGTTGAAACTGTTCAAGGTGACTTACAAGCCGGCCGAAAAGGATCCCAACGACCTTCAGCCGGTCGAGACGCAAGTGGAGAAATGGGCACTGGACACCAATGAGGAAGGCGTCGCCCGCCAGCAGCTCAAGGCCGCCGCGCCGGGGCAATATCGCCTCAGCTACACCGTGGCCGACAAGCAGAACCACGCCATCGAAGGCGGTTACGTCTTTGTCGTGCGCGGCGAAGGTTTCGACGGAAAGCAATTCCGTTTCAACGACATCGAACTCACCACCGACAAGCGTGAATATCAGGCCGGCGACACCGTCAAGCTGATGGTCAACACCAACCGCGCCGATGCGGCCGTGCTGGTGTTCCTGCGCCCGTCCAATGGCGTCTACCTGGCGCCCAAGCTCATTCGCCTGGCGGGCAAGAGCACTGTCGAGGAGATCGCCGTCGTGCAGCGCGACATGCCCAATTTCTTCGTCGAGGCACTGACCGTGAGTAACGCGCGTATCTATGACGAGATGCGCGAGATCGTGGTCCCGCCGGAAAGCCGCGTCATCAACGTCGACGTGCTGCCTTCGGCCAAGACCTACAAGCCCGGCGAGAAGGCCAAGGTGCAGTTCAAGCTGACCGACACCACCGGCAAACCCCTTGCCGCGTCGGCGGTCATCAGCGTCTATGACAAGGCCGTCGAGTACATTTCCGGCGGCTCGAATGTGCCGGAGATCAAAGCGTTCTTCTGGAAATGGCGGCGGCACCACTCGCCGCAGACCGAATCCAACCTGCGAACCAGCGGCCCGCTGGCCAAGTCCGGCAGCATCATCATGCAATACCTGGGTGTCTTCGGCGGCATGGTCGCCGACGAGGATCCCGGGATGAGCGGCGGCCCGGGCGGCGGAGGCGGGTTCGGCGGCGGCCGGACGCGCGGCATGGCGGCCGAAGGCAAGAGCGGCGGCGACAACGGCGCAATGCTCCGCAGCGCCATGACCCCGATGGCGCCAATGGCGGCCAAGCCCGCGGCGGGCGGGATGATGATGGAGCAAGCTGACAGCACTCGAGCCGACAAACAAGCCGGTCTCGGCGCCGGCGGTCAAGCCCCCGACGTCCAGCCGACCGTCCGCTCCAATTTCGCCGACACCGCGCTCTGGGTCGCCAGCCTCACCAGCAACAACGACGGCATTGGCGAAGTCGAACTGACCATGCCCGAGAACCTTTCCACATGGAAGACCAAGGTCTGGTCCATGGGCTCCGGCACGCGCGTGGGTCAGGGCGATGCCGAGGTCGTCACCACCAAGAATCTGCTCGTGCGCCTGCAGGCCCCGCGGTTCTTCGTGCAGAAGGACGAGGTGGTTCTGTCGGCCAACATCCACAACTATCTCAAGACCGCCAAGAAGGCGAAGGCCGTCCTGGAACTCACCGGCGACTGCCTGATGCCGCTCGATGGCAACAGAGCGTCGCTCACCCAGACCATCGAGGTCGCCCCCAACGTCGAGAAGCGCGTCGATTGGCGCGTGCTCGTGGTGAAACCCGGCGAGGCCACCATCCGCATCTCCGGCATCACCGATGAGGAATCGGACGCCATGCAGATGAGCTTCCCCGTCTACATCCACGGCATGCTCAAGACCGACTCCTTCTCCGGCGCGATGCGCCCGGCCGACAAGTCGGCCAGCATCACCATCAACGTCCCCGCCGAGCGCATCCCCGAGCAGAGCCGTCTTGAAGTCCGCTATTCCCCAAGCGTGGCCTCGGCCATGGTCGATGCCTTGCCCTATCTGATCCAGAACCCCCACCACGGCACCACCGACGAAACCATCGCCAGTTTCCTCCCGGCCGTCATCACCCAGCGCATCCTGCTGGATATGAAGCTCGACCTCAAGGCCATCAAAGCCAAGCGCACCAACCTCAATGCCCAGGAAATCGGCGACGATGCCAAACGTGCGCAGGACTGGAAGCGCATGCCGCCCGAGTATTGGGAACAGGCGAAGAAGGAACGCAACCCCGTCTGGGATGAGGACGAGATGCGTAGCGTCGTCAAGGCCGGCGTGAACAAACTGACCAACATGCAGCTTTCCGATGGCGGCTGGGGCTGGTTCTTCGGATTCGGCGAGTACTCCTCACCCCACACCACCGCCCTGGTCGTACATGGGCTTCAGGTGGCCCAGGCCAACGACATCGCACTGGTCCCCGGCGTCATGGAACGCGGCGTCGACTGGCTCAAGCGCCACCAGGCCGAGCAGGTGCGCCTGCTGACCAACGCCGCCACCAAGACCAAGCCATGGAAGGACAAGGCCGACAACCTCGACGCCTTCGTCCACATGGTGCTGGTGGATGCCGGCGTCAAGGACGCCAACATGCTCAACTTCCTCTTCCGCGACCGCATCGACCTCTCGGCCTATGCCAAGGCGATGCTCGGCCTGTCGCTGCACAAGCTGGGCGAGAAGGACCGCCTGGCGACCGTGCTGGAGAATCTCAGCCAGTTTGTGGTCAAGGATGACGCTAACCAGACCGCGTATCTCAAGTTGCCCGATGACAACTACTGGTGGTGCTGGTACGGCAGCGATGTCGAGGCCATGGGCTACTATCTCAAGCTCCTCTGTCGCACCAATCCCAAGTCGGATGTGTCGCCGCGAATGGCGAAGTATCTCATCAACAACCGCAAGCACGCCACCTATTGGAACAGCACGCGCGACACGGCCATCGCCATCGAGGCGCTGGCCGAGTACATCCGCGCCAGCGGCGAGGACAAGCCGGATATGACCGTGCAGATTGCCATTGATGGCAAGCAGGTCAAGGACGTGAAGATCGACGCCACCAACCTCTTCAGCTTCGATAACAAGCTGGTCATCACCGGCGCCGACGTCCCGGCCGGCAAGCACAAGATCGAGTTCACCAAGACCGGCACGGGTCCACTCTACTTCAACGCCTACGTGACCAACTTCACGCTGGAAGATCCCATCAAGCGGGCCGGCCTGGAGGTCACCGTCAATCGCAAGTTCTACAAGCTGGTGCCCGTGGACCAGAAAATCAAGGTCTCCGGCTCACGCGGCCAGGCCCTGGACCAGAAGGTCGAGAAATTCCAGCGGCAGGCACTGGCCGACGGCGCCGTGCTCAAGAGCGGCGACATGGTCGAGGTCGAGATGGAGATCGACTCCAAGAACGACTACGAGTACCTCATGTTCGAGGACTTCAAGGCCAGCGGTTTTGAACCGGTCGAGCTGCGCAGCGGCTACAACGGCAACGACCTGCACGCCTACATGGAACTGCACGACGAGCGCGTGAGCTTCTTCTGCCGCGAACTGGCGAGAGGCAAGCACAGCGTCGCCTATCGGCTGCGGGCCGAGATCCCCGGCAAATTCAGCGCCCTGCCCTCAAAGGGCAGCGCGGTATACGCGCCGGAACTCAAGGCCAACAGCGATGAAGCGAAGCTGAGTATTCAGGACTGACAGTAGGGCCAGCGTCCCCGCTGGCCCTGTACGTCGGCGTGCGGCTCACGAGTTACTCGTTTCGTACATGAATGAACACGATCGTCCCGTGTATAATGAGGTGCAGGACAGTCACTGATGACCCGGTTTCGGCCCCAGCGGGGCCGTGGTCTGTAGCCACGGGTGAAGCGCAGCCCGCCGTGAGGCGGGCGGAGTGGAACC
>JBEKVL010000098.1:0-11966 GCA_049514055.1 Tepidisphaeraceae bacterium
GTCGAGCCGGCCGACGGGGTAGAGCCGGGCCTTGAGCTCCCTGGGCAAGAGATCGACGGCCCTTCTTTGAGCGCCCTGAGCCACGTTGGTGCAGACCACGCCCGAGGGCTTGTTCATGACAATGTACAATCGGCGGCCGGTCTCGGCCGGACGCAGGCGGACGAGTTCGCCGTCGGCAACAACACGATCCTTGGCCGGATCAACGAGGACCGGCAGCGTGCGGACAACGTGGCCGTTGACGCTGATACGCCCGTCAAGCACCATCGCCTCGACCTGTCGCCGCGATGCCACGCCGGCGTTGCCGAGGAGTTTCTGGATACGTTCTTTCATAGGCCGCCCTTCGTTGGGAATGTCACTTCGAGCCAGACGCAATTCGCAAGCGTCTTGATAATCGGATTCTTCATCTTAGCAGGAATCAGGACGGTATCCCCCCTGCCGAACGTGACCGGGTCTTTCAAGCCGTCAACGCGGATCTCGGCCTGGCCCTCCAGCATGACCCAGACCACGGGCTGGTCGTAAGGCACCGCCTCTTCGACACCCTCGACGAATCGCACCTTCTCGATAATGAAATCCTCGCAGGCAATCAGGCGGGTGACGGTGGTGAACAACCCGGCGACATGGGAACGTCGCTGCGGTTTGGCCGGCGTCAGCCCGAATGGGATCCTGCCGAGCGCCAGCGCATCGGGCACACTCAGCAGTCCCGGCCACTCCCCGGGCGACTGGATCTCGACCGCAAGCACGCCGGCGCCGATCGCGTACACCGTGCCCGGCGGCAGGAGCATGCACTCGCCGGCCTTGATCGGCAGGCAGTCGCACAGCGAATCGGCCGTTCCGTCGGAGATGGCCTGTTTCAACTGCGAGTCGCTGACGTGCGGCGACAACCGCCGCACCGATCCAGGGCCGGGGTCGATCCGAATCGCGTACAGCGCGAGAGCGGTGATATTCACTCGCAGGCTGGAATCCTCGCGCGCATCCACGAAACGGACCTGGACGGGAAACTGGCCGGCCGGCGGGACCAGTGGAACATCGCCATGCATGGAAGGGCCGAGGTCTGCGATGATCTGGTGTAACGTCCGACCGGCCAAAGGCCCGTTGGCCACCACGGAGGATGGCGGTTCGGTGCTCCCGGCTGCGATGGCGGACGGAGAGTCGAGGAGTCCCCAGGACTCGGCCACGGTCTGGCCCGCCGGAAGTTGCATCCCCAGAAACTCCGCAAGCCTGCGGCCGCCCCAGGGCTGGCCGATCGTGACCGGCAGGAATTTGAGGGGATAGAGCATGATTGCATGTTAACAACCCGCTAAGTTGTTGCCAGCGAGGCGGGAATTCCATACCCTGTGGGGATACTCGCAGCAAGGAGGCAGCGATCCATCACACTGAAGAGAAGAAATCGGTTGCGAAACAAGAGGACGGGCACAGGAAATACTTTGTTGTCGATACGAATGTCCTCCTCCACAACCCCAACGCCATATTCCTCTTCGCGGACAACGAGGTGATCATTCCCTTCGACGTCATCGAAGAACTGGATAAATTCAAGACCAGCTCGGACGACCTGGGCCGCAACGCCCGCACCGTCATCCGCCACCTGGACCGGCTGCGCGAGTCGGGCAGCCTGCACGAAGGCGTGCCCGTGCCGCAGACGGGCGGACGGCTGCGGATCATCCTCGATGAGAACCAGCCGCTGTGCCCCGGGCTGACCGCCGATACACCGGACAACCGGATCATCAGTTGCGCCTACAAACTGTTCAAGGAGGGCAAGCGGGTCATCTTCATCTCCAAGGACATCAACGCCCGCATCAAGTCCGACACGATGGGCATCACCACCGAGGACTTCGAGGCCCAGAAGGTGGACTTCGAGCGGCTGTACACCGGCTACCGCGAGTTGACCGTGCCCGGAACGCAGATTGACGCCCTCTATTCACAAAAGCAGTTGCGGCTCGAGACCGACACGCCGGTCTTCGCCAATGAGTTCGTGCTGCTTCACGATGAGATGGACGAAAGCCATACGGCCCTGGCACGCCAGAAACCGGAGATCAACGCGATCGTGCCGGTGCGGCCGAGGCGTTCGCCGGTCTTCGGCATCCTGCCGCGGAACCTCCAGCAGACCATGGCGCTGGACCTGCTGCTCGATGACAGCGTGAAGATGGTCACCCTGATCGGATCCGCCGGCACCGGCAAGACGCTGCTGGCGCTGGCGGCCGGGATGAGCAAGTGCCTCAACGATCAGGTCTACCAGAAACTGTTGTGCGCCCGTCCGATCATGCCGCTGGGACGAGACATCGGCTACCTGCCCGGCGACAAGGACCAGAAACTGACGGCCTGGATGCAGCCGATCTTCGACAACATGTCCTACCTGCTGTCCAATCGCCTGAGCAACGAAGGCGGCTCCTCGCATGGCCAGCAATCCACGGTGGAGCAGCGCATCCAGCAGCTCGTCGAGTCAGGGCAGGTGGTGCTGGAGCCGCTGACCTACATCCGTGGTAGATCAATACCACATCAGTTCATGATCGTTGATGAATCGCAGAACCTCACGCCCCACGAGGTGAAAACCATCGCCTCACGCGTCGGCGAAGGCACCAAGCTCGTGCTGACCGGCGATGCGTCGCAGATCGACAACCCGTACCTGGACAGTTCCTCGAACGGGCTGTCCTACCTCGTCGAGCGCATGAAGGGCCGGAGCATCGTCGGCCATGTGACGCTGGCCAAAAGCGAGCGATCCGAACTGGCGTCGCTGGTGGCGGAGGTGCTCTAGCGGGTTCACGGCATCATAAACACCCTGGCCACCGACATGCTGAAACCGGGCAGCACGGCCTCGTCAACGAATTCCTTGCCAACCGGAAATCGCCTGGCCGGCTGGCCGGTGCGATGAAGCATGATGGTCATGGTCGCGGGATCGGCCACCCAGACGGAGGATGTTCCGTGGGCCAGCCATACGTTCACTTCTTCGGCAACTTTCCGCTGCGTGTCACCCGGAGAGACCACCTCAACCGCGATATCCGGCACGCCTTTGAAGAACCCCTTGGGAAGCCCGTTGACGATACGAGACCTGCGGACGAATGAGACATCGGGCGCGACAAGCAGGTCGGGCTTCTGTTCGAGCAGGAACCCGGTTGCGGCCGCCAGGACGATCCCAAGGCCGTTACGCTCCACAAATTCGCCGAGGAAACGACCGATTCGTAGCGCCACAACTCCGTGTTCGGCTCCGGCGGGGCTCGTCATGACAAGTTCCCCATAAAGAACCTCACAGCGGCCAATGTCCTTCATCTTCCGCAGTTCCGCGGCCGTTATCAGGGTTGTCGCTGCCGTCATGGCTGTACCTCCATGCCCATTGTATACGAGCCGGGCAGAAAAGCAGGTTCTTGCTTGGGTGGCAAGGGCAAGTGCCCTTGCCCGCGCGACACGGGCCAGGGTACTTGCCCTTGCCACACTGAAATCGGAATCGATTCGGCCGCGTTCGCTATTGGGCGGCCGGCAGCAGCGCCTTGATCTCGTCTGTCGTCTTATTCACCGCCGCCTCGTCCAGCAGCAGATACGGATCCTTGTCGGCCGTGCCCGCCTTCACCTGACCGGCGGCGATCTTGTTGGCGATCTCCCGTGCCTGCTTCTTCTGGGCGTCGGTCAGGGTCGGATTCTTCAGGGCGGCCAGGGCGCGGATACACAGATTGCGACCGGCCCACTGCTTCTGCTGGTCCAGCGTCAGCGCCTTGTCAAACTCGCGACGCGCGTCGGAGCGGACCTTGTCCCGCTCCTTGTTCAACTCGGCGACTTCCGCTGTCAGTTTGGCGGTCTTGGCCGCGTCGTTGTCGCGCTTGGCGGCCGCTTCTTCCGTACGGGCGGCGCTGTAGCGCACGCCGCGCGGGCTCTTGGCCCAGGCGTCGTAGGCCGCGTTGCGAACCTTCAGGGCTTCGTCGAACTTGGCCTTCTGCTCCGGGGAAAACGTCAGATCCTGCTGCATGGCGACGTAGTCGTCCGGAAGTCCCGTGGGCATCGGGACAACTTTCACAGGTGCGTCTCCAGCACCACCGGCGCTACCGCCGTCGTTTGCCGCACAGCCAACCAGGAACAATCCCAAAGCCGCCAGGATAGAAGTGAAGTGTCTCATGTATGGAAGTACCACCCGCCGGGCGTCGTGTTACCGCTCCGTGTGCGGCCGCCAAATATGCGGCCTTCAAGAGCCGCAAGGGAATGGCTTGTGTGGACTGGACTTCGATCTTTCCACGATTGCGCGGAACGAGGGATCCGCGGCCAACAACTCATCGAGCAGCCGATCGTCATCCCCGGGTTCAAGTGTCTGGATGGAGAGCAATCGGTGATCGGGCATTTCCACCACGAGAGACCGGCCCGAATCGCAACACTCATCAAGCGTTCCCTTTGGGTCTGCCTCAAGCTCACTCAGCAGGATCTTCTTGATGCCCATAAAACACCTCGTCGCCCACGATCAGCGTGTTGCCTGCTTTTCTTCCGACAATCAGGAGGACCACTTCCGACTCCTCCACATCGACATTATACCGCACTCGAAGGTCGCCGGCTCTCAGTTCGAATGCCGCCAACGGATTTGGCCGCAACCGCTTTATCGCACGCGTCGGCGTGGACGGCTGGTTCCTCAGACGTGCCACAACGGCAGTCTCGACAATCCGCTGCTCATGTGCAGACAGCGCGTGCAACTGTGATTCCGCCACACTCGTGATCGTAATCCGAAAGGCCACGGGGCCTGTCTTAACGATCAAACCAGCTTCGTCTTCCCCGGCATCGCCACCGGCGGCATCGGCACGGGGCCGAGTTCCAGCTTCTCTGGAGCGAGGCTCTCCTTGGACGCCATCGCCTGTTCCCAGGTCACGCGCTGGCCGGTGTACGCGGCCATGCGGCCGAGGATGGCCATCATCGTGCTGTTGATCATCCGGTCGCCGTTGTTGATGGTCTTGCCGGCGCGGAGGGCCGCGAATAATTCGTCGTGCTCCGTCTGGTACATGTCGTTGGCCCCCTTCTCGTTCTCATACTTCCAGGCATTGGGGCCGGTGATGACATGGGAGCTCCAGCCGGTGACGCTGGCCACGCCCTTGGTGCCGACGATGTGATCGGTGACGCTGTTCCAGGAGCCGCCCTGCTGGCGGCAGCCCAGATGGCAACGGACGTTGCCGGAGAATTCATAGGTGACGCCGAAGTGGTCGTAGATGTTGCCATAGGCCGGATCGGTGCGGACCTGCCGGCCGCCGGTGCCGAAGGCGGCGATGGGCGAGGCGTCCTTCATGGTCCAGCCGATCTTGTCGATGGTGTGGACGGCCTGCTCGGTGATGTGGTCGCCGCTGAGCCAGGTGAAATAGAGCCAGTTGCGCAACTGCCACTCCATGTCGGTCCAGGTTGCCTGACGCGGCTTCATCCACAACTCGCCGGTGTAGTAAAGCCCCTGCTGGCTGACGATGTCGCCGATGGCGCCGTCGTGAATGCGCTTGAAGATCTCGCGCTCGGGATTGCTGTAGCGCCAGCAGAAACCGGCCACAATCGTCAGGTTCTTCTTCTTCGACTCGGCAACGGCCTCCTGGACGATCTTCAGGCCGGGCACGTCGGTGGCCATGGGCTTCTCGGTGAAGAGGTGCTTGCCGGCATCAATGGCGGCCTTGATGTGCGTCGGGCGGAAACCGGGCGGCGTGGCCAGAACCACCACATCCACGCCGGATTCGATTACTTTCTTATAGGCGTCGAAACCGAGGAACTTGCGGTCTTCGAGCTTCACCTGGTCGGGCTTGGCCTTGGTGAAATTGGCGACGGCCGCGTCGAGGCGGTCCTGGAACATCTCGCCGATGGCCCAGAGGATGTTGCCCTTGTCGGCATTGAGGGCCTCCTTGCCAGCACCCGAGCCCCGGCCGCCCGCGCCGATGAGGCCGATCTTGATCTGGTCGGTGCCGGCCGCCCGCACGGATCGCGGGATGACCAACTCCGCCGCCACGCCGGCCGCTATCGCCGACCCGCTGGTCTTGAGGAACTGCCGCCGGGTCTGATCGCCATGTGTGTTGTTCATGTTGAATTCCTGGTTGGATGCCATGTTCGTGTTATAGCAATGATTATCCGGGCAAGGGCAATTTGTTGCAGGGAAGCGGGAGGACAGAAATGATCCTGCGGAAAAGTCGGGCGGGTGCTCTGGCTATTGCCGGAGTCGGCGACGAATTAGACGAGCGTGCGATAGAACTCGATCGCCCGGCCAAGCCCTTCTTCAAACTGCACGTTCGGCTTATAGCCGATGATGGCGCGGGCCTTGGAGACATCCGCCAGCGAGTCGCGAACTTCCCCGGCGCGAACGGGCTGGTAGTCAATCTGAATGTCCGTGCCCAGCAACCGGTTCGTCAGTTGCACGACCTGGTTGATGCTCACCCGCCGGCCGCAGGCGATGTTCACCACGTCGCCCGGAAGCTGCGGTGCCTCGGCCGCCAGCAGGTTGGCCTCGACGATATTCCCGACAAAGCAGAAATCTCGCGTCTGTCCGCCGTCGCCGTAAACAACCGGGCGCTGGCCGCGGAGTATCCGCGTGGCCACGTTGGGTATGAGGGCGCCGTACTGGCTCTTGAGGTCCTGTCCCGGGCCGAAGACATTGAAGTAGCGCAGGCTGATGGTCTCCAGCCCGTAGGCGGTTGCGTAGACGGAGCAGTGCAGTTCGCCGGAGAGCTTGGTCACGGCGTAAGGACTGATGGGGTTGGGGCGCATCGCCTCGACCAGGGGCATGTTCTGCTGCGGGCCGTAAGCCGAACTGCTGGCGGCATAGACGACCCGCCGCACGCCGGCCCTGCGCGCGGACTCGAGCACGTTGAGGGTGCCGGTTGAGTTGACGAGTTGGTAATCCAGCGGCCGCCCGATTGACTGGGGCACGCTGACCAGCGCCGCCTCGTGAAAGACGATCTCCACATTCCGAACCGCTTGCGCGAGCGCCACCGGATCGGCCACCGAGCCGACGACCAGTTCGATCCGGCCGGACAGGCTTTCCAGCCGCGCTGCCCTGCCTGAGGACAGGTCATCGAACACGCGTACACGCGCGCCGCGGTTCGCGAGGGCGGTGACGAGGTGGTGTCCGATAAACCCGGCGCCTCCGGTCACCAGTACCTGAACGCCTGATAAGCTCATGACTGACTCATCCTTCCTGTACGGCGCGACTCTACAGGCACCCGGTTGCGTTGCCAAGTCACCATCGCGTTCCGTCGCGTTCTCGGACCCTCCGCACTGCTGAATCTCCGGTTGCTCCTGGGCTCCAACGTATCGTACGTCAACCTGGGTTGTCTGGAGCGAAGAGGTAAACGTGAGAGGTCAGTGAAGATGTATCCCAGGAAGCTCACCAGAAGAACGAGTGTCCGCGACGCATCGACGCCGCTTGTGGAATTGCTTGAGTCGCGAATGCTTCTTTCCGCCGATGGCAGCGATGCATTTGCAATGGCCGCGGAGCAGCCGTCGCCGCGAGCCCGCGGGATTATGGTCGGGGGTGACGCGGTTTCATACGGCGGCGGAGCAAGCAACGCCACCACTGCGACCCAGGTGTTCGCCCACGACTTCGGCGCCGTGGGGGATGGCGTTGCCGACGATGCGCCCGCCATTCAGCAGGCCCTTAACTCCGCGCCCCTGGGCGCGGTGGTGTTGCTTGACGCGGGCAAGACGTACCGCATCGCTTCACCCCTGGTAATCGATCGCTCCGTCAGCCTGGATGGCAACGGTGCGACATTGCTTCTCAGCCCAGGCCAGGGCACCGCCGATACCTGGTTCGACATTCACAGCAACACCGCCGGCGCAACCTGTGCGTGGAGCCAGACCATCGCTGCCGGGCAGAACGCTTTCCGGGCGAACGTCCCCGCCGGCCAGATTCAGGGCGGCGACTGGGTGCTCGTGTCACTCGGGGAGGACTCCGGCAATCCCGGCCAGCCGCAGTATCAGCAGCTCGTCCGGGTGGTGTCCAACGATGGCAATGCGCTGGTCATCAACCGGCCTGTGCCGTTCGACATCACCGCCGGATCGCTCAATGACTCGATCCGGCAAGTGCCATCTCCCGCAAACGACGTCACGGTTCGCAACATCAATCTCGACTTTGCCAGTGGAGCAGCGCCGAGTTCGGCGATCCGGGCGGTGGCGGTCAACGGCCTGACTCTCAGCAACATCACCGGCAGGATCGCGGGGTTTGATCTCACTGCCTGCAACGACGTCAGTATTCAGGGCGTCACCGGCCAGCTTTGCGGGCGGATCGCGTCCATTTCGCTCGTCAGCGTGCATCGGAGCGAGGACGTCGAGTTACGTGGCGGAGACATATCCTGGGCCTTCAACCGCCCCGCGGTGACCGTTGACTCGTGGTCGCGCGACGTTCAGATTCTGGGTACGAGCCTGACATACCTGCTGCAAGCGGCGATGCTGGACAGCATTTTCGCGGTGAACGGCGGCGCCTCCCAGGTGCGAATTGAGAATTGCAGCGTGCGTACTTACGGCCCGGCCAATCTCGTGGCGGCCGACGATCCGCAGAGCTTGAGCGTTCTGAACACGACGCTCGCCGGCTGGTATCGCAGTGTGCCGGCCGCCCGTTGTTCGCTGCTCACGGTGAACGGCGTGACCTACACCGACATGTCGCGCCTGGCGCTGCCCGTCGATCCCGGTCCGGCCCCGACCGGCACGCCGACCGGCCTGAACGTCACGGATCGCGACCTCCAGCACATCTCGCTGGCCTGGGACAATGCCACCGCCGGGCAGTTGTGGTTTGACGTCCAGCGCAGCACCGACGGGACGAATTTCACCACGATGGCGACCGTGGACGGCGACTGCACAAACTACACCGACGCTTCGGTGCAGCCGGGCATCACCTATTACTACCGCGTCCGCGCCGCCAACTACGCGGGTGAATCGCCATTCTCCACCGCCGTGCCGGCCGTCGCGCGCACCGGATTGCAGGCGGAGTTCAGCAGCACGGGAATCCAGAAGATCACCTTCGGCGACAACGCTCTGCTGGACCTGTCCGCCAATCCTGGCGACGGGTTCTCCGTACGCGACTATACTTTCGAGCATTCCGACGGAACCACCGCGTACTCCTGGGGGGCCTTGAACTACACATCCAGTTTCAACCTGGCCACGAAGACGGTCACCTGGCGGTACTCCTGGGGCGCGGTGTCATGCCAGTACGTTGTCAGCAGCGATCGGCTTCAGATGAACGTGCATGTCGTCAACAACAGCCCCACGGATACACTGGTGGGTGTCAACATCATCCCGTTTGTGATACAGTTCCCCCAGTTCCCCGATGGCTTTAATCCCACCTGGCCGTACATCGGAACCAACATTGACGCGCCGACGGTAATCAAGGCCGCCTATGGCACTGACGCGATTGTCTGTACCGACGATCAGGTCGGCCAACCGCTATACAGCGGCTTTTTCTCAACCGACGAGACGGCGACAACCCGGCGCTGGCAGGTGTGGGTCGGTTCGCTGAACGAGAGTTGGTTCCCGACCTGTTGGTCCGCGGTCAGCCGCCCCGTTCCGCCGGGGGCCTCCGATACATACAACGTGTCGCTGCGGTTCGGCGACAAGGCGGCGCCCCTCAGCCAGGTTGCCGGCGATGTGTTCGACCAGTACCAGGCGAGCAATCCGGTCGAGCTTTCCTGGTCCGATCGCAGGCCCATCGGCGTTGTCAATCCTGCAAACCTGTACTTTTCCGCCACCAATCCTCGCGGATGGTTTGGCGATACCGGAATTGACGTCACGACGACCGCCGGGCTGGAGAGCTTTCGATCGCGCCTGCTGGACTCAGCGGACCAGGCGATAGGCGTACTGCGGGGCGTTAACGCGCAGGGCTGCATTGTCTGGGACCTGGAGGGATTGAATCACTACGCCACGGCCGGGTATCTCGGGGCGCCCGATCTGGCGACCACGCTCGCTCCCGAACTCGAATATCGTGGCCTTGTCGACGAGTACTTCAAGCGCTTTACCGACGCCGGCTTGCGAGTCGGGGTGACGATCCGCGCGACCGAACTGGCCGACAACAACGGGATCATAACCCAGGTCGCCTCCCCGGATCCAGCGCAAACGCTGATTCGCAAGGCCCGCTATGCGCACGATCGCTGGGGCGCCACGCTGTTCTACATCGACTCGAACGTGGATCCCACCACCGGGGAATTGCTCCCGACTTCGGTGATGCAGACGTTGTATGAGGCCCTGCCCGACTGCCTGTTCATCCCCGAGCACAGCGACACCGGATATTATGCTGTGAGCGCTCCGTTCCTCGAGCTGCGTAATGGGGAGACCTCGACGCCGGCCCAGGTGCTCGCCTGCAATCCGAACGCCTTTGGCGTCATCTATACAACTACCGAAGGCGGTTGCGACGATGCTGCCATCCGTGACCTGCTCGCACAGTCTGTCCAGCGCGGCGATCTGCTCCTGTTCAACGCCTGGTACATGAACTCAGCCGTCACCGCGGTTGGGGATATCTACAACGCCGCGGCGAGCGGGAATTCGTGAACTGTGGTGTGGCGAGTTGAACATGGTAGAATGAAGCAGGTGAATCATGGCGATCTTCATGACACGAACGGGAATCATGACTCTGGCCGGCGCGATGCTCCTGGCGGTCCTTTCCGGCTGCGGATCCGATTCCGACAAACCAGCCGAAAGCAGCAAGCGGGACATGAGCACGCAACAGCCGGTCCCGCAGCCGCTGCCGCCGTCGGGCCACACCCCCAAGTGACAAACGATCAGCCTTGCCCGGTCTGCAGCATCTGCTCGACCCTGGCGACGAACGCGGCGTCCAGGTTGTAGGGAATGTCAGTGGCCAGGGGCAGCACGTTCGGTCTCGCGCGCACGCAGAAGAACTGCGTGGGCGAGGGCTCGCCGGCGATCAGGTCCACCCACGATCCATCCAGCGGCGCCAAGAGCAGCATCATCGTCAACGGATCAAGCTGCGCCTCGAAGAACCGGGACCAGAGCGCCATGGCGGCCGAGGCCGACTCGGCGCAGGCCGGAACGCGCATGTGCCGCGGCGCGCCGCCCTGCGCGCGCGTCCCCTTGAGGAACGGCGCCAGATCGCGCTCGAGGTGATACAGCAGAATGCACAGCCCGCGGTGCTCGGGGTTCATTTCCGGGCGGGCCGCCAGGACCGCGAGCGCGCCATTGGGGTCATCTGCGGGGGCATCAGGTTTCTGCGGCGCCAGTTCCTCCAGTTCGGTGCGGGCACGGTCCATGCCGGCGCGAACCACGGTCGCATCGCTCGTGGCGGCGAACTCGCCCTCCAGCCGTTCCAGTATCGGCCCGGCTTTCTCGATGAGCCATTGCGCGGACAGATAATCGGCCTGCGCGGCGACGACCATGGGATACTTCTTGCGCCCTTTCCCATCGCTGCTGGACCAGAGCCGGGCCAGCACGATGCTGCTGCCGCTACGCCATAACATGAGATGCCGGAATGTCTCCAGCCGTTGTTCGGGCTTGAGGGCTTCCCACGCTCCCGAGTCGATGTTGCCGCTGATTCCCTGGATATAGAGAAGGCGGCGCAGCTCGATGAGCTGGTCGCTCTGGAGTCCCAGGTCGTCCATGTGATCATTCCACCCGGGATGCTTGCCGAACGCCGCCAGGAAGGTCGCCGGTGTTCGCGGCGGGCTCCTGAACTTGTCGAGGATGCCGGAGAAGAATCCAGGCACGCGGACCTCCCGTCACTTGATTGCGGGCCACTCGTCCTTTTTCGGAAGGGCCTTCTCGAACTTGACCTTGATCACGACCGCGTCCCTGCCCTGCGTGACGATGGGCACGAGCCACTCGCTTCCGTCGCCCACGGCGCCTGGCTCGAAAATCATTCGCAGCGCGTCCCATTGCCCGGTCCACGACCGGTCCTTCGCGGCCTTCGCCGGCAGCACGTACGGGCTGTTGAGGTAGGTGCTCTCGGGATTCTGCTTCAGATGCACCCGGAACGGCTTTCCCGGCAGGGATGGATCGCCCAGCGGCGAGTTGCCGTTGATGTTCTCATTGGCTATACGAAG
>JBEKVL010000099.1:0-11955 GCA_049514055.1 Tepidisphaeraceae bacterium
AGGCCAGATGTTTCGCGAGTACGCTCGACATGACCGTTTCTGGTCAGATGCAGGGTCCGCGTCAGCGGACGCGGTTGGGGTTCCATACACAAGCCCCCCTCCCCAGAAGCGGGCCCAACAACCAGTTCTGCTTTGCCTCGCGACGCAACTTCTGCTGGCCCAATCCTGCCACGCCGACGACGTGCTCTTCCAGCCCGACGCCGGCTCGCAGCGTTTCATCGCCACCGATTCTCCGCGCATCATCACGCTCGAACTCAAGGAAGAAGCGACGGTCTACGGCCCGGCCGTGCGGCTCAAGCATGTCATCCGCTGCTCGGAGGCGGACGCGGTTGCCCTGGATCACACGCTGGATCTGATCATCTGCAAACTCGAGAAGCCGAAACAGGTGGCAATTCTCGATCTCTTCAGGCTCAAGAAGACTCTCGAGGATTCGGGCGTCAATCTCCTGGCGATTCATTTTCAAGGTGTGACCGAGTGCAAGGTCAGCCGGATGGACGATCCGGCCGAGGCGCAGCTCAAGGAGCGCGTCCAGGAGGGCATCAGGGCGGCGCTGGCCGCGGAGGCCACGACGCGGCCGGCGGTGGCGGCGAGTTCCAGCATTCCTCCGCTGAATCCCGGAACTGCGGCCGCGGGCCCCTTCCACACTCTCCGCGATCTCCTGAGCGAGGAAGTCGCCGAGCGGTTTTCGCTCGATCCGGAGTCCCTGTCCATGCGTTTCCGTCCCGAGGACGAGAAACTGGTCGGCCTCAGCGAGCCCGCCTGCCGGTTCAGCGTGATGCCGCGAAAGCAGTCGAACATCGGCGATTTGACCTGGGATGTGCTGATCACGAGCCAGGGCAGCGAGAAGAAGGTCGCCATCACCGCCAGTGTCAAGCTCTGGCGGACGCAGATTGTCACGACCAGGGCACTGGCCTTCCGGCAGATGATCCGGGAAGACGACATCAAGGAAGCGCGGATCCTGGTCGATCGCCTCGGCGACGACTATCCGTTGACGAAGGACCAGGTGGTCGGTTGTGAGACGGCGCGTGACATTGGGCCCGGCGTGGTCTTGAACAACCGCCTTATCCAGGCGACGCTGCTGGTGCGTACGGGGCAGCTCATCAACATCACGGTCGATCGCGGCGGCATCGTGCTCAAATGGGTTGCCGAGGCCCGCGAGAACGGCGTTTTCGGGCAGATCATCCGCATCCGGCGGCCGGGCACGCGTGAGGAGTTCCAAGCCCGGATCAGCGGTGAAGAACAGGCGACGCTGGTCGGCGGCGGTGATGCCGCGCCCGTCGCAGCAGGGAGATAGAAATGAAGCAACTCATTACTCTGACAGTGATTACAGCGATTTCCACGGCCGTGGCGGGGCAGGACGCTCCCTCGCCCCATCGGACGACCGTTTCGACGGGCGTTCCGATACAGGAGACTCTCACGGTTGGCCAGATGATGCAGAACAGCGGCGGCTCATTGTATCGCGCGGGGATGACGGTGCGCCCCGATGCTTCCCGTCAGACCCCGCCGCCGGGAATAGGGTTGATGTTCGTGCCTGCCCCCGAGCCGAAGGTTCTGAAGAAACACGACCTCGTCACCATCATCATCAAGGAAGAGAGCGAGGTCACCTCCGACGGCACGACCGACCTGAAGAAGAACTCCGATTTCAACGCCGTCCTCAATCAACTTCCCAAGTTCGCCAACGGGGCGCTCCATGCCGGCGTGGTGCCGACGACTCCCGCGGCCCTGCAGGCGACGGCGAACCGCGACACCAAAGGCGAAGCCCACCTCTCACGTTCCGACAAGTTCGACACCCGCATCGCCGCCGAAGTCGTCGACGTCAAGCCCAACGGCACCATCGCCATCCAGGCCCGCAAGACGGAGAAGCATGACGACGAGGAGCAGGAACTCATCCTCACGGGTGTGTGCCGCGGCACCGACGTCACGCCGGACAATTCCGTGTATTCCTGGCAGATCTACAACCTGCAGATCGTCAATCTGACCAACGGGGCCGTCACCGACACCAACAAACGCGGGATCATTCCCAAAATCGTCGACACCATCAATCCGTTCTAGTTCGTTTGTTCCTTGTTCCTGGATCGTGGATGCGGCACGCGACATGAGAAAACAACGCTCGAGGCTGAGGAAAGTGATATGAGAACGAGGAACAAAGCAAATGCAGGGTTCGCTTCAGCGGACGCGGAGAATCGTGCGGTAGCCCTGCCGCGTCCGCTGAAGCGGACCCTGCAAGCTGTTGTACGGGGGTTGCTCGCGGCGGTGCTCGTCGCCATGCTCGTCCTGTCGCCCGCTGCTTCGGCCGCCGTCAAGATCGCCGACATCGCCCGGCTGCACGGTGAACGCCGGAATATTCTCGTCGGGTGGGGTCTGGTTTTCGGGCTCAAAGGCACCGGCGACGGCGGAGCGTATCTCCCGGCCATGCGGCCGCTGATGGAGATGCTCAAGAAACTGTACAACCCCGTGACGCTGCCGGAACTGAACAACGCCGCGAACGTCGCCATCGTGATGGTCATGGTGGAACTGCCCTCGTCCGGCGTCCGCAACGGCGACAACCTGGATGTCAAGGTCATGAGTTCGGGCGCCGCCACGAGCCTCAAAGGCGGCAACCTGATCATGGCCCCGCTCTTCGGGCCCAATCCCGAGCTTGGCGTCTTCGGCCAGGCCAGCGGCGACCTCGACCTCGAGGATCCCTCCACGCCGACCCGCGGCATCATCAGGAAGGGCGCCACCATCGACGTCGACCTTCCCGTCAAGGTCATAGACGAGACCGGCCACCTGACGCTGATTCTCGAGGACGCCGCCGCCCATCGCGTGACGGCGTCGACCATCGCCAGGATCATCAACGACGCCGAGGGCAGCAGCGAACAGATCGCCATCGCCGTCGACGGCAAGAACGTCGTCGTGGCCATCCCCAGCAACGAGCAGACCCGCTCCAACGATTTCATCGCCCGGATCCTGCAACTTCCCGTGCGCATGATGCCGACCGAGGCCCGCGTGGTCGTCAACCGCAAGACGGGCACGATCGTCATCACCGGCGACGTGGAAATCAGCCCGGTGGTCATCAGCCACAGGGGCCTGACCATCACCACCGTCCTGCCGACGCCAGTGCCCACGCCGCGGAATCCTGTCATCAACGAGCGGCGTGCCATGTCCATCGACACCATCGGCACGGGCGGCCCGAAGCTCCGGGATCTTGTTGATGCGCTGGATGCGATCAAGGTTCCCGCCGACGACCGGATCTCCATTCTCGAACAGCTCGAGAAGAGTGGATACCTGCACGCAAAGCTCGTAGTGGAATAGGACCAGGACGCGCGTCGGAGACGCCCAATGCCCATCGTAGCAGCGAAAACCTCAAGTCCCGCCGGAACCAACCCTCTGGTCAAGCCCGCACAGCGGCTCGTCTCCCATGCTTTCTTCGGCACGATTCTCAAGCAGATGCACGAGAGCCCGTGGCGCAGCGGGATGTTCTCGGGCGGCCAGGCCGGACGCAACTTCGAGTCGCTTCTGGACGACCGCCTTGCCGACCGCATGGCCAACAACCACAGCAGTCGGAAGCTCGTGAACTCCATTGTCAAGAAGCTGGACAAGAAGACCAAGACGGCGCCATCGCGCAAGGCGGGCAATCCAAAGGCGGTCGTTCCGTCCGCACCGTCCGCGGACCCGGTTGACGCCGTCATGTCCAATGCCGCGGAGCACCTCGGTTTTGTATCGCAGGCTCCCCGGATCGACTTGAGAGGTTGAGCATGTCCAACGCAGGGTCCGCTTCAGCGGACGCGGAGAAACGTGTGGGAACCCGACAGCGTCCGCTGAAGCGGACCCTGCGAGATTGAAAGGCTGAACATGGCCGTCCAGATCAACGATCTTCAACTCCTGCTGCAGCAGCTCGTGGCCGAGCATGAGAAGCTGCTGCGGCTGCTCGAAGGGCAGCAGCAGGCGTTGCGAGCTCTGGATGCCGGACGGGTTCAGGCACTTTCGGCCCAGCAGGAAGCCTCGCGGCTCCGCATTGCGGGGCTGGAAAGCCGCCGCCGGCTGGTGCTCCAGCAACTGTGCCAGGCCTCGCAGCTTATTGGCGAGCCGACAATCACCCGGCTTGCCGCGACGCTCCCGCAGGCCGGGCAGCCGTTGCTGGCGCTCCGCGACAAGCTGAGATGCCTGGCCGCGGCGGTTTCCAATCGGGCGCAGATCGCCGGCAAAGTGGCCGGGGCCCTGCTGGGGCACCTGAACACAGTCGTTCGCCTGGTGGCGGGTGTGACCGAACAGGCCCGGCTGTACAACCGGCAAGGCGTCCACACAGTCTCGAACCGGATCGGAATGATGGAAGCAGTGGCGTGAATGCGCAGGGTCCGCATTGCGGACCATGGCGTTGGAATAGAAGTACGTTCGAGTTGGAAAGCGAAACGGTCCGCAGTGCGGACCCTGCAGATATGTCCCTTATCAGCGCACTCAACATCGGCAAGACAGCGCTTTCGGCGCAGCAGGCGGCCATTCAGGTCACCTCGAACAACATTGCCAACGCCAGCGATGCCAACTACGCGCGCCAGGTCGCCAAGCTCTCGCCTGGTATCGACGTGGGGACCCAGGCCGGCATCAGCATGGGTACGGGCGTCTACCTCGACTCGATCTCACGGCAGGTCGACAATGCCCTCGACGAACGCATCCGTGCCAGCACTTCCGATGGTCAGGCCGCCGGCCTCAAGCAACAGCAGCTCGACCAGGTCGAATCCGTCTTCAATGCGCTGGGGGACAACGATCTCTCGTCACAGCTCTCCACCTTCTTTAATAGCTGGTCGAGCCTGGCCAACAATCCCCTGGACCAGGGCCTTCGCCAGGTCGTTCTCCAGACCGGCGACACGCTGGCCAGCACCTTCAACTCCGTGAGCACGCAGCTCACCAGCATTGCCGGCGCCGCCGACAAGCAACTGTCCGGTCTGGTTTCCCAGGCCAATCAACTGGTCGACCAGATCGCCAAGCTCAACCAGCAGATCTCCACCGCCCAGGCAGGCACCGGGCAGGGGGCGAATGCCCTCTGCGACCAACGCGATGCCGCCCTGAGCGATCTGTCCCAACTCGTGGACATCAAGGTCCAGGACACCGGCAACGGCATGGTCAACGTCATGGTCGGTTCCGAGCCGATCGTCCTCCAGGGCACCAGCCGCGGGTTGAAACTCAGCACGACCCAGGTCAACGGCCAGACACAAACCACGCTCTCCACGGTCGCCAATGGGGCGGATCTGGCGACGGCGAGCGGGCAGATCGGGGCTCTGCTATCGTTGAAAGGGGATACCAGCGTCACCGACCAGCTCAACAATCTGGCCAGTAACCTGATCTTCGAATTGAACAAGCTCCACTCCAGCGGGCAGGGCTCCCAGTGGCTGACGACCACCACGGCCTCGAACAAGGTCGCCGACCCCACGGCCGCCCTCAACACCGCGGGGGCCGCCCTGCCCTTCACACCGACCACGGGCAGCTTCATCGTCCAGGTGCGCCAGAAGAGCACGGGCCTGGTCACCTCGCAACTGGTCAACGTCGATCTCGACGGCAAGAACGGCGACGACACCACGCTGACGTCGCTCGCCACGGATCTGTCCACGGTCCCCGGCCTGAATGCCTCAGTTGCCGGCGGCAAGCTGAAGATCGCGGCCCAGTCCAGCGATTACGAGTTCTCGTTCTCCCAGGACACCAGCGGCGCGCTGGCCGCCCTGGGGGTCAACAGCTTCTTCACGGGCACAAACGCCGGCAATATCGCCGTTTCGGCCGATCTCAAGTCCCAGCCCGCGTTGCTTGCGGCCGCCGCCAACGGCGACCAGGGCGACAACACCAACGCCCAGGCCATTGCCCAGCTTGGGTCAAAGACCCTGTCGGGGCTGAACGGGCTGAGTCTGAGCGACAGCTACGGGTCGCTGGTGACTTCCGTGGGCTCCGCATCTTCCAATGCCAAGACTGCCCAGCAGGCCGCCCAGGCCGTCAGCGACACGTTGACGAGCCAGCGGGCGAGCCTGTCGGGTGTGAGCCTCGACGAAGAAGCCACGAATCTCATTCAGGAGCAACGCGCTTACCAGGCCGCCGCCCGCGTGATTTCCACGGTCGACCAGATGATGCAGGCGCTCTTGCAGATTACGTAGGAATCCAGCCTTGTCGTGCGGGCTTCCAGCCTGCACGGTCCCGGAAGCAGGCTGGAAGCCTGCACCACAACATTGGCCGCCAGAATGCAGGAAAACAGCCATGTCGATCACATCCATCAACACCGCTCGCGTCTCGCTCGGCCAGCAACTTGCCCTCGCCCAGCGCCAGCTCTCCAGCAACGAGAGCAGCCTGCTGGACGTCCAGACGCAGCTTTCCACGGGCAAGCGCATCAACAAGCTCAGCGACGACCCGGCGGCCGGGGCCGCCGTGCTCCAACTGCGCAAGACGCTGGCCGATCGCCAGGCTTATGCCGCCAGCCTCACGAGTGTGTCATCCAATCTCGGGCAGGTTGACAGCACTCTGGGCAACCTCACGGACATGCTGCGGCAGGCCCAGCAGACCGCTTCGGCGAATGTCGGTTCGACCGTCTCGGCCGACGACCGCACCGCGGCGGCTTCCGTGATTTCCAGCCTCTACAGCCAGGTTCTCAGCCTCGCCAATCAGCAGAATCAGGGCGTCTATCTGTTCGGCGGCGACCAGGCCGCCACGGCTCCCTACGTCTCGGACCTTGGCGGCGTCCGTTTTGCCGGCAGCCAGAACGTGCTGTCCAACGAAATCGACGCCGGGGCGTCGCTGGCCCTGAATGTCCCGGCGGGGTCGATCTTCGGCGACATGTCCAGCGTGAAGGGCTCGGTCGATCTGACCGGGCCGAACGCCACGGCTCCGCTGACACCGCTGACGAATCTGGCCGACCTCAAAGGCGGTATGGGTCTCGACCTGGCCAGCGGTTTCGTGATCACCAACGGAACGAAATCCGCGACGATCGACCTGTCCGGGGCCAAGACCCTCGAAGACGTCTTCAACCGGGTCAAGGCCGCCAATGTCGGGGCGGTCGCCCGGATCAACTCCGACGGCACGGGGATCGACATCTGCAACACCGTCCAGGGCACGGCCATGTCCGTAACTGAGAACGGCGGCACGACCGCCACCGATCTCGGCATCCGGACCTTCTCGCCCACGACCCGCCTGGCCGACCTCAACGACGGCGGCGGCATCGGCGCCGTTGTCGGCAATGACCTCGAGATCACGCGGAGTGACGGCACGAAGTTCCAGGTCGACCTGGGCTCTGCACAGACCGTCCAGGATGCCATCGATGCGATCAACGCCGCTTCCGGAGGGACCGTGGCCGCCACGTTCTCCAGCACGGGTGCCAACGGCATCATCCTCACCGACAACGCCGGCGGTTCCGGGTCGATCTCCGTCGCTTCGATCAATGGTTCCAATGCCGCGGCAGGTCTGGGCCTTGACGGCACGGCCACGGGCAACACGGTCCTGACCGGCCGCGACGTCGGCGCGGTGCATACCAGCGGGATCTTCACCTCGCTGGCGAATCTGCAGAATGCCCTGATCCACAACGACCAGAACGGGATCACCACGGCGGCCGAGGCGCTGCAGAACAACCTGAATCAGGTGGTTCTGGTTCGCGGGCAGGTCGGGGCGATGGAACAAGAAGCCAACAACCGGCAGACACAAATCCAGGACCAGAACACGACGACGCAAACGCTGCTGTCCAACCTGGAGGATGTGGACTACAACCAGGCGGTCACGCAGTTCCAGACCCTGCAGACCGCGCTGCAGGCGCAGCTCGAGACGACCGGGAAGATTCTCAACCAGTCCCTCATGGATTATCTGCAATGACGCGGTCTTCTGGAACGAGGTTTGCATCATGTTCTCTGCCCTGCCTGAAAGTCCCGATAGGACGTGAAAAAGGCGGGTGACGCGCAAAAATCGACGCGGCAAAGACGCACTTTTGGCGCGGGACAAATACAGACGGTTGCGTGGCGTTGGGAACGGAGAAATCGGGTTTCCGTGGCCCGCGAACGAGAGGCGACCGATGCGAGTGAGATTCGGCGATTGACTGCCGAAGACCGAGGGCGCCGAAGCCGGGGAGACCGGCTGGCAGCGAGGCGGCGATGAAACGCCGCGTCGAGGCGAAACGTCGCGAAGGAACTTCGCGGCGGCGAGCGGAACCGAGCCGGTGTGGCCGGCGCGTTTTCCGCGGCGCAATCGGGTACGGCGGAGACGTTTGCCGATTGGGTGCAGGAAAGCGAAGGATTCGCACGCGGCCGGATGCCGCGGACCCTGCCGGCGGAGCTGCCGGCGGGACGAGATCATCGGATCAGATGCCATGGACCGGCGGTGATCCGGGAGCAGACGGGTGGCCGCGACAGGATTCAGCGGCCGGTTACGCGGACCAGGCGGGTTGAGCCGGGTCCCAGGCAACGAAATGGAGTTCGTATGGAAATCGAAACGACACGTTTTGGACGCATGGAGGTTAACGATCAGCGCATTATCGTGTTCCCCAAGGGGCTTCTGGGCTTCCCGGAACATACGCGTTTTGCACTGATCCAGACCGGCGAGGAGAATTATTTCTTCTGGTTGCAGTCGCTGGACGAGCCGACCCTGGCGTTCGTGGTCACGGATCCCGGGATCTTTTTCAAGGACTTCGAGTTCTCCCTGAAGGAGGAAACGCAGCAGGCACTGCAAATGACCGACATGGGATTCGCACAGGTTTTCGTCATCTGCAACAAGGTCGGGGAATGGCTCACGGGCAACCTTCAAGGCCCGCTGGTGATCAACGCCCAGAACCGGATTGGCGAGCAAATCGTCTTGAACGACAAGAAGTGGACGACCCGCCAGCCGCTGCTCCGCCTCGGGGCGGAGATGGCGCTGGCCAAGTCCGCCTGAGATCGTCTCAGTGGAACGATCGCCGCACCAGAGGCATCGCGCCGCAGCGTCAGACACGGATGTCTTTCGCCGGCGTGACGCGAATGGAATCGCGAGAACTCGTACTCCTACAATAAGTTAGCTAGGAGTGCGATGCCCAGGAAGGAGCCGTTATGTTGGTGCTGTCCCGTCAGCGCGACGAGACGATCATGATCGGAGACGACATCGAGGTCACTGTGGTCGATATCCGCGGTGACAAGGTGCGTCTGGGGATCACAGCCCCCAAGGAGATCAGCGTCCATCGCAAGGAAGTCTACGACGCAATTCGCCGTGAGAACCGCGAGGCCGCGCAGGTGAAACCCGAGGATCTGTCGGGCATCGCCAAGCTGGCCCCGAAGACCGATAGCAAGAAGGAAGACAAGCAAAAGCAGCCCCAGGCGGAGTAGCCCGCCGGCCGGGAGACAAGGATGTCCTCAACTGCTCCCGATTCTATCCCATGAACCCAGGATCCCCGGGACGGGGGTCCGCGGCGGAGTGATTTCCGCCAAGCCATCAGCAATCATGGAGGATTGGTATGGCCCGAATCAACACGAACGTTGCGGCTCTGTCAGCCCAGAGAGGCTTGGCCAAAGCCCAGCAGTCCCTGAACAGCACCCTCCAACGCCTTTCCACCGGGTTGAAGATCAACAGCGGTGCGGACGACCCCGCAGGCCTCATTGCCAGCGAGGGACTGCGCAGTGAGATGGTCGGCATCCAGCAAGGCATTGATAATTCCCAGCAGGCTGAGAATGTCATCGCCACGACCGAGGGTTCCCTCAACGAAGTCTCCTCCCTGCTGGACAACATCCAACAGCTCGTCGTCCAGTCGGCCAACAGCGGCGCGCTTTCCCCGGACGAAATCAGCGCCAATCAGCTCCAGATCGACTCCGCCATCGCCTCGATCACCCGGATCAGCAACACCGCGTCGTTCGCGGGGCTCAAGCTGCTCGACGGCAGTCTCGACTACGTCACCTCCGGCGTCGACACCTCCCAGATCGACGCCCTCCACATCCACTCGGCGAACTTCGGAACCCAGGCCAACATTCCCGTCAACGTCAACGTCATCACCTCGGCCCGCAACGCCGAACTCCAGTTCCAGACCAGTTGCATCGCCCAGTCGGTGAACCTGGCCGTCAGCGGCCCCGAGGGCGTGACCAACCTGACCTTCGTCAGCGGCACCACCGCCTCGGCCATCGGCTACGCCATCAACCAGGTGTCCGACTCCACAGGCGTCAAGGCCAAGTACATCAACCCCGCCAACATCAATTCCGGCATCATTTTCTATTCGACTGACTTCGGCTCCAAGGCATACGTTTCGGTGGAAGCCAAGCGCGGAACCTTCAGCACCGTCAATGACGCAAATACCGCCGCAACCCGCGCCACCGGCGTGGACGCCGTCGCCACCATCAACGGCGACCTCACCGTGGCCGACGGCCTGCACCTCATGGTCAACAACCCCTCGCTGGATCTCGAGCTCACCCTCAAGAACACCGTCGGCACAACGGCCACCAGCTTCCGGGTCACCGGCGGCGGATCCAAGTTCCAGCTTGGCCCGCAGGTCAACTCCGCCCAGCAACTCTCGCTCGGCATCCAGTCCGTGGCCGCCACCAGCCTCGGCGACAGCGACGTCGGCTTCCTCTCGGACATTTCCTCCGGCGGCCCGGCCTCGCTCGCCAACGGCAGCACCACCGCCGCATCGAACATCCTCGCTCGAGCCATCAACCAGGTCGCCGTGCTCCGCGGCCGGCTGGGGGCGTTCCAGAAGAACACGCTCGACACCAATATCAACAGCCTCCAGACGGCCCTGGAGAACGTGACCCAGTCGGAAAGCAACATCCGCGATGCCGACTTCGCCGCGGAAACCTCCAACCTGACCCGGGCGCAGATCCTGACCCAGGCCGGCACTTCCGTGCTCGCCACGGCCAACTCCATGCCGCAGACGGTGCTCAAGCTGCTGACCGGCTGATCGGCGGAATCCATGACAGCCAACCATCGCGGATGACGAAGCCCACGTCATCCGCGTTTTTTAATTGCCGCTCTCGTCCGGCCCCGCCGGCCCGTCGTCGTCGCTCTCATCCGTCGGTTGCAATCGCTTGCCGGCCTCGGCCCAGGCGTCCACGTATTTTGTCCTGGTACGCGGTTCGGTCTTGCGCGGCAGGAACATCCGGCCCGGGCGGAAGAGCACGATGAGCATTCCCAGCAGGCACACCAGCACGGCAATCAGCACCAGCCACGAGATGGCCGCCAGTTGCTTGCGGGCGATGGGGTCGGCGCCCCTGGCGGCGGCGAGCGCGGGCAGTAGATAGCGATGGGAGACCAGCAGCACCAGCGCTGCGGCCGAACAGAGAAACACGGCCACGGCGGTGACGATCCTCACACCCCGGCCTTTGTCTTCCTGCGTCATCGTTCACCACCTCAGTTCGGCTCGCGGATTCATTGGATGCTTGCGGGCGATCTGCTCGATCGCGCGTTTGTCCTCGGCGTCGATGTCCTTGGGCACCATCACGCGGACCACGACAAACTGATCGCCGCGCTGGCCCGCACGCTCCACGCCCCGGCCGCGGATTCGCAGTTTGGCGCCGCTGCCGGTGCCGGGCGGAATCGTGAGCGAGACCGGACCGTCCAGGGTCGGCGCCTCGACTTTGGCGCCCAGGACCGCTTCGTAAAGACTGACCGGGAGGTCGAGGTAGAGATCCAGGTCCTCGCGGCGGAACCAGGGGTGGGGTTCGACCTTTGTCGTGATGTAGAGATCGCCATGCTGCCCACCCGCGTAGCCGCCTTTGCCGCGCAGGCGGATCCTGCTGCCATCCTTCACTCCGGCGGGGACTTTCACGTCGATCGTCTCGATGCGCCCGTCGCGGTTGATCTGCAGCGGCAGGGTCGTGCCGCGCGCCGCCTGCTCGAAGGTGATCGTGACCGTGTGCTCGACATCGACGTTGGCCGGCGGTTCGGCGCGGCCGCGCCCGCGCCCCGCCCGGCCGCCGGGGCGGCCACCTCCACTGAAGACCTGTTCGAATATGTCGTTCCAGCCGCCGGGGCCGCCGAAGTCAAAGTCCTCGACTGAGACGTTCG
>JBEKVL010000100.1:0-11929 GCA_049514055.1 Tepidisphaeraceae bacterium
GGGCAGAAAGACGACCAGCAGCGGGAACGTGGGCACGTCGGGTACTTCAGGTTGGCCGCCCGGGGCCCAATTGATGCGCATCTGGTTTTCGGGGCTGGCGGAGGAATCGATCTCCCGAAGCCTGTTCTCGACGAAGGTGCGTTGTTCGCGAAGATCCTTCTCTTCGTCCAGCCCTTTCCGGAGAACGTCGGCCTCCTTGTTGAGGTCGGCGAGCTCGCTTCGCAGCGCTTCGAGGCGTTTGGTGATGGTGACCAGGTCAGTTTCGGTCTCGGCGCTCTGGCCTTTGAGAGTTTCGACGACCTGATTGGTGTACTTGACCCGCAGTTCCTGGCGGCGGGCGTCCAGTTGGGCCTGGGTGAGGTCGATGAGGCGGTCCAGCCTCTTCACATTGGTGTGGTCTTTGCCATAGGTGTCGGTGGTGATGTCACGTTGAATCTTGAGCGCGCTGACATCGCGGACGAACCCGGCGACGGAAACGTCATTTTCGATTGCCTTCTCGACTTCGGGCAGCGACTCGCCCTTGTTGACCAGGGAGAAGACGCGCTCGTACATGTTCTTGGCTGCACTGGCGGCCGTGTTGGCCCTGAGTTGTGCCTCGACGAGCATGTCGCGCTCGTGCTGCTTGTCGGAGGCGGTCCCCGGCGAATTCATGCCCCTGGTGGTGAGCGTGGCCTGCTGATTGACAACGCGGTCGGACACGCTCTTGAGCTGCGAGCTGAGGTTGCTGCGGAGTTCGCGGAGCATCCTCGTACGCGAATCGAGCCGGCCGCGAGCCACCTCGCGTTGCTGTTCGAGGTGAATGCGGACAAGTTCGTCGACAACCGTCTTGCAGTCGGCCGGCTTGGAATAGGTGAAGCTGACGCGGAGCAGCGCCGAATCGGTGATCGGCGTCACGGCGATGTTCTCCTTGAGGTATTCCTTGGCCTTGCGCGTGTTGTTGGGAGTTTTGGGGTCTCCGGCGTAATCCTTGAACCACTGGGTATCGCGGACCACGGGGTTCTGCAGGAGGCTGGAGAACGTGAATTCCGTGAGAAGCAGGTTCTGCTGAGTGCGTTGCTCGTTGACGAGAGAAAGAGGGGCCAACTCCGTGTCGCCGCCGGCGCGGACGGGATCGATGTTCGGCGGCGGGAGTATCTGCAGGATTCCGGTCGCGGTGTACTTAGGAGCATTTCGTTCAAGATACCACTCCAGTCCCCACGCGGCGCCGCCGCCGAGGAGCGTGAGCAGGATGATCCACCAGATGCTGCCGCGGATCACGCGCCAGACATCGGCCGGAGTCATCTGAACCCCGCCGGCGGCGCCGCCGGCGTGGATCTGCGAGGCGAACGGATTGGGAGGCGTCGGGCCGGGCCCCTGCGGGAGCCTTGGTGTCGTTGTCTGCGGTAAAGTGGTCATGTTCCTGGTCCTCGAATAAAACGCTGAGCCTCATCCATGGATCGAACAGTCCGGGGGCTCTGCTGAGTACGAATCAGGGATTTTTCTCGACGGCTTTCGGGTTAGCGGACTTGGCGGCGTCCTGAATCCTCTTGGCGACGGCCTCGATGCGAGTTTCCAGCGTCGGGTCGATAAACGCCCCCGCTGCCCTGGCCTGTTTGAGCACGGCGCGGGCCTGCTCGATGCTGGCCTGCGCCTCTTCGACCTGGGACCGCCTGAGATATGCCTCGGCCAGATGGTAATGAGCATCCGGGATGGGCCGCTCGCGGCCGGTCACCTGCTGGAGGATCTCAATGCCTTCATCGAGACGGTTGTTGAGGATGAGGATCCAGCCGTGCGTATCGGCGATGAGCGGGTCAATGTAGTTGGCCTTGACCATCAGGTCGTAGGCACGTTTGCTGAAATTCAGGGCCTTGGGCGGATTGGGCTGGGGCCCCTCGCCGAAAAGGTAGGCGAGGTTGTTCAGGGCCTGAAGCTGAGACGAGAGGGCCATATTGCCATGTTCGGCGTCAGCCAGGAATTGCGTGTACACCTGCTCGGCCTTGTCCATGGCGCCGGGGATGCCCTTGGAAGTTGCGGCGGTATAGGTCTGACCCAGATAGCTCATGGCTCGGAGCCGCTGGGCCGGGGTCAGGGCTTCCAGAAGCTTGGTCCGCAGCTCATCGGCAACGGCCACGGCCTGGTCCCACTTGTCCGCCGAAGCGTAGACGCGGACCAGGCACAGAGACCAGTAGGGCGCGCGGCGGTCCTTGAGCTTATCGGCTGTCTTGTCCACGCCGAGATTATCAACCATGGCCAGGGCCAGGCGCTCGGCGGCGAGATCGTCCTGAATGGCGTCGATGCCCACGAGGGCCGAGTCGAAGGCGGCCTCGGCCTCGGCGAATCGCCCCTTGCCCTTGAGGGCGGCCGCCCGGCACATCCACATCCACCAGTACTTCTCTTTGCCGAGCTCAATGACCTTATTCGTCGTCGAGAGAACTTCGTCGAATTTCTTCTTGCGAAGGTTGATGTCCAGAAAGGTAAAGTTGACATCAGGATCGTTGGGGGCGAGGTTCGAAGCCACGATAATGGGCGCCATGGCCCGATCCAAGTCGCCGCGTTCGAGCCACATCTGGGCCTCGACCTTGCGCCAGAGCGCCTCGCCGGCGAGTTCGGGAATTCGCTTGGTTTCTTCGATCAAGCGCTCGGCCGGGGCCCAGCGCTTTTCGGCAAAATAGACCGTGAGCAACTTCTGGCGAAGGTCGCGGCGAAGCGGCTTGGTCTGAACGGCCGCCTCCAGTTCATTGGCGGCATCATCAAACTGACCGCGGCGGCGCAGGGCGTCGAACAAGCCGCTGCGGATGTCGGGGTTATCGGGGGCAAGATTCCTGGCCGCGGTGAGGTCGGCGACCGAATCTGCGAGTTCGCCGCGACTGAGGCGGATCATCCCGCGGTAGTAGAGGGCGGGCGCGTTCTGCGGGTCGATCTTGAGGGCCCGCTCAATGAAACCGAGCGCCTCGTCGTAGTTGGGCACGTCGCCAGGTCTGGCGGGCGTCATGCGGATGAAACCCAGGAGGGCGAGCATGCGGGCATCGTTCGGGTTCTTCGCCAGTGCCTCGCGGGTCAGCGCCTCGGCTTCCGCCACCCGGCGCCGTGAGACCAGGATTTCGATAAGACTGGTCCGAACGTCGGCATCTTTGGTTTCTTCGGCAAGGGCCTTGAGCAGCGCCACGCCTTTGTCCGTCTGGCCAGACTGAAAGTAGAACATCGCCAGTTGCTGGCGGACGCCGGGTTTGTTACCGGACAGGGAAAGAGCCTTCTGAAATGCCTCCTCGGCCTTCTGGGCATTCTGCGCCCGCGTGTAGTTCTGGGCGATCATCAGCCAGGGCTCGGGCTTGTCCTTCCAGGCATCCCGGGCGGCGAAGGTCTGCAGTATCTGCAGAGACTCGGCGCTCTTGCCCTGCAGTTCGAAGAGCCCGGCCAGATGATCGACGACGGTGCCATCGTCCGGCCACTTGGCAAGCATTCCCCGGAGCGTATCCTGGGCGCGCAAAAGGTAGTTCTGCGCCCCGGCCTTGTCGTCCTTGCCGAGGAGGTAGTTCCACACGGCGAGATAGTTCTGCACCAGAGCCAGGCGAATCTCGCGGGAATCGGGGTTGTCCTTCGCCAGTTGCTCACGGGCCGCGGTGACCGACCTGGGATCGCCGTGATGCTCCTCGAAGCCGCGGTCGAGCTCCGAGAAATACGCGGCGTAGCTCGTCCGGATTCCCTGTCTCAGGTAGTTCTTGGCGTTGGCATACTGTCCGATCGCCACATGACACTTGATCAGCCCGTCGATGGCCTCGGGGTTGTCTCCCTGGCGCTCCAGGGCGCGGGAGTAGCTGGCAATGGCGCTGTCGTAGCGGTTGAGCCCCTGTTCGGCCTGGCCTTTGACGACCCACGAACTGGCGAAGGTATCGAGTTTCCGGCAAAGCTCGGTGGCATCCTCAACCGCGCCGCCGAAATCGCCGCGGGCCAGCTTCACTTTCGTGCGGTAGTAGAGCCCGTTCGCATGGTCCGCGTTGAGCTTCTGGAGCCGGCTGACAAAGCCATCGGCCACGTCCGGCTTCTTCAAGTCCAGGGCGACGGAGAACGCCGCCACGAGCAACTGCGGATCATCCGGGTTCTCGGCGAGGGCGGCCGTCAGGACCTTGAAAGCCTCTTCGGAGTCACCCCTCTGCTCGTATAGTCGATATCGCTGAATCGCGGAGGTGACACCCGGCGTGCCGGGGGAGCCGCCCTCGAGACTGAGTTCATCAAAGAGGCTGCCCAGTTCGTCGGGAGATGACCTGCCCTCGATCACGCGCTCGATGATCTTCAGCCTCGCCGAGGCGGAATCCTTCTCGCGGGCCCGATGAACAATGCTGATGGCTTCCTCCCGTTTCTTGTCCGCGAGCAGGGAGCGAACGAGCATCTGCGTGCCGACATAATCCTTGATTCCGCCCTGTAGTTCTTCCTCGTAAAGCCCGCGCATCAGCCGCTCGGCGAGGACGCCGAGCCTGGCGGCCTGCGCGGCGGCCGCTTTGTAGAGCCGTTCCGGACGCGTGGTTTCGGGAAGGGCCTCGACGAGAGGCCTGGCCTTGGCGGATTCGCCCAGGCCGGCCATCACGGCAATCCTGGCGCGGATCAGGTCGGGATCGTCCTTCGCCGCCGCCTCGAGTATCTTGATTTGCGCCTGGGCCGGCTCATACTGGCGATCGCGGATCAGGATGGCCAGGAGCAGTTTGCGGGCCTGCAGGGCACCGGCTCGCCGCGCAAGCAGCCGTTGCAGATGCAGACGGGCCTGTCCCGGCTGGCGGTCGCGTGTATCCGGGGCGGTGACGTAAGCGCGGGCCAGCCGGAATTCCAGTTCCGAATCGAAAGGATTGTGAAGTTCCTCGCCGCGTTTTATCGCCTCTTCCATGAGCTGAATGCCGTCGATGAAGGTCTTGCGGTCGCCGTCGAGCAACAGCGCGTAACCCCGCAGTTTGAACAGCAGGGGATTCTTCGCATCTGAGCGCTCGATGAGTCGCAGGTTGTCGTCGATCATGGCGCGAAGCGAGGCGCGGTTCTTCTCATCGGCCGCGGCGCAGGCGTCGATCTGAATCAGCGTGAGTTCGACGAGCCGCTGAAGTTCCTGTCCCCGCCGGGTGATCGCCTTCCAACCCTTGAGCGAGGGGTCGTCGGCCAGCGGCTGGCGGAGAAGTTCGATGGCTTCGTCTCTCTTGTCCGGGTTGAGCCGGAGAAGCTGGGCCAGCGCGAGCCGGACACGGATCTCGCCGGGGTCATCCGCCAGCAACTGGCGGAGGTAATCCTCGGCCTCGTCGAGCTTGTTGAGCTGCTGAAGCGACTGGGCGTAGGCAATCTTGATGAGGAAGTACTCTTTGTGGCCTCTGGGAACAAGCTGGGCGGCCCTGGCGAGGGTCTCGCGCGAGGCGGCGGCCTCCTTCTCGTCGATGCGGCCGTCCTCGTTGACATCGGCGGTGGCAAGCTGCACGCCGGAATAACGCAGGAGTATCGAAGGATTGTCGGCCTGGGTCTTGAGAACCTCGTCGAACGCGGCGATGGCCTTGGCCCGCTGCTCCTTGGCGCCATCCACGTCGCCGCCAGTCTGGCGGTCGCGTGCCAGACGCAGGCGGGCCTCCGCAATGGTGGTGGCGATGACCGGCTCGTCAGGTTTGCGCTGCAGCAACGCGCCCAGTTCCGACAGATGGTCTTCAATCTCGCGTTCGGGGACGGCGCGGTCGGCCATGAGCCACTCGTTGATGCTGGCCGCATGTTCGTACGCCTTGGCCCGCAGATCCGACGGATCGGCGGCGGCGAGCCGCCTGGCCTTGTCGCGCAGGCGCACCCAGTAGTCGGCATTGCGGGGCTGCAATTCGCAGACATCGATCAGCGCTTCCATGATGCGCTGCAGGGCGGGCACGTAGGCCGGATCGATTTCCAGCGCACGCTCCCACATGCGCACGTCGTTGCCGAGTTGATCCAGTTCCGTGCGCGTGAGTTCATTGATGCAGTCGCCGGCCCGCAGGAGCAGTTCCTTCGTGGGCGCGTTGCGCATGGCCCGGCGATAGGAAACCAGGGCCTTCTGATAGTCTTTCTGCCCGAAATAGAGATCGCCCTGGGCAATGAACTGCGCGGTGTTGCCCTTGCGGGAATACCAGGTGACTCCACCCAGCACCAGGACACCGCAAGCCATGGCCGCGGTCAGCAGGATCAGGAAACGTTTGTTAACGCGTTTGGCCATCAGCGACCTCGAAATTCCGGCAATTCACCGCGATTTGTACTGGGACCAGTCGGGAAGGACGGCCTCCACCTTCGGCAGCAGCGGGGCGAGGAAGTCCTTCATGACCGCCTCGGCCTTCTCGGGCTCGGGGTGAATGCACATCAATTCGACCTTGGCATAGTAGCCGTAGCGGTTGAACAGGTTCTGGAGTTCGCCGCGGACGTCGAATGAATTGCAGGTGTATTTGCCGTTGACATTGAAGAAGTAGGCCACGTTGTAGGGCACGGATCTCGCTTTGTCCTGGTTGCGGAAGATGATCCGCCGGACGTAGAGACCGCGATTCAGTCCCCACTCCTGGTCCTCGGTGGCCTCGGGATCGAAGCCATCGCCGACGTAGCAGCGCTCGGGGATGTGGGCCACCGTATCGGCCTTGCCGGTGTAGTAGGTCAGGGCGACGACGAGCACGGCGGATGCATCGCGCTGCCGGTAGCCGGCCCCGTTGAGCACCTCCTTTTGCTCCTTGAGCGACTTGCCCGCGAAGTCATGGCGGACCTGCTCGATGGTCTTGCCCAGTTTGCGCGAGTTCACGTAGGCACAGAAGAGGTACTGGTCGGTCGCCAGGGCGTTCAGCATCTCCGGCTCCAGCGTGTCCTCGCGCGCCACCTGCACCCACGGACCCAGGACCTCGGGAATCTGCTGGAACGACCCCCGCATCGGCACCGGCGATTTCTTGAAGTGCAACTGGAGATACGACACCGCCGTGTTCATCCCGATCGCCGCCACCAGCAAGACGGCGAACACCATCAGGAAACCGCGGGAAGCGAAAAGCCCGCCTGGCGCGCGAGCGAGAACCGGCGACACGTTCCCGTTCGTCATGGCCGGCGCGCCGGGATTGATGCCCTGAGTCATGGGTTATCCTTCCTCTGGGCCATCGCCGCGACGGAGCGCGGTCCCGTCCCGCTTCTGACGGTTTGCGGCGGCGAAGAGCGGCTGCTCCGGCGAATCCCCTGCGTATTGCTCAGCCGCTGCGTGGCCGCGACCAGATCGGCCGGCACCGGCGACGCAGTCGATCCGGCCTCCCGTTCGGCCGCCTTCGCTGCGCCGCGCGGAATCTCGATGACCAGACTCTGTCTTGCGGGAGACGGCGTCCTGGACCCGCGCAGGATGGTTCGACGATCCACCTCGTCAATGAAGAGGTTGTCCAGCAACCAGCCGACGAAGAGGATCATGAAGAAGGCCGGAATGAGCATGACCATGCCGACGAACTGGTGGGCGAACCCGTCGGAAAGCTTCTGCGTGGCGTAGGTGTCGAGCAACCCCTGGCCGGCCACGCGGAAGACGTTGCAGAGAATGGCGATGGGCACCGCCGACACGACAATCAGCAGTTTCTGCCACAGAGCGCGATGGGAAAGGAACCCGACGGCCGCCGCCACGGTGATGAACGTCATCAGCGATTTCAGCCCGGCACAGGCTTCGGCAACGTTGAGCGCGCGGCCCGTCGACCCCGCCACATTGATGATGATCTTGGTGCCGTCCTTGGCCGCATCGACGCCGGTGATCTTGAGGACGGCACAGGCCACATAGGCGGCCAGTTCCTGGAGCGGCAGGGCGATTTTCGCGTACATCAACCCGGGCCACGGAATCGCGCAGATCAGGAACAGGATCGGAAACCAGGCGGTCTTCATGATGCGCCAGCCCGCCAGCATCAGCGTCACGCCGAAGAGGACGGCGACCATGGCGACGTCTTTGAAGAAGTCGTTCTGACCGGGCCAGATGCCCCACGCATAGAAAAGCAGCCCCCACAGGAGGGCATAGAGACCGAACCACTGCGAGGATCGATCGGCCAAGTAGGAGAATCTGTCGCGCAGCGCGAGAATCAGCCCGGCCTGGCGACGGGAGCGCACCGATCCCGGCACCGTACACCACACCGCCAGCCACAGCACCACGGCGCCGACCGCCAGCGGAACGCCGAGGAACACGAACCGCGAGGAGAACAGGGACGGCGCATAGACGAAAAAGAAAAACAGCGAACCCAGCAGCATCGCCTGTACCTGGGCCCAGACCGCCAGCGCCTTGCCGCGCAGACCCCATTCCTTCTGGCGATGAGCGTTGAACAGGGAATCCCGGTTGAGGTAGAGGTAGTAGAGCCCCAGGGCGGGCACGAACGGGGAGTGCAGCCAGTTCGACTCACCGGAAAAGATGTTGGTTTTGAGCCAGAGCCGCCTCAGGTTCGGCCAGAACAGCGCGGACATCAGCACGGCGACCAGGGCAATGCGCATCCAGACCACGGCCGTAAGACCCAGGTAGCGTTTGTCAGGCCACTCGGTCAGAGGCTCGGAATAACTCACCGGACTGATACTGGCAGTTTCTGTCATCTGCTCGTTGCTTTCAAACAACCCGAAGCACCGGCCCGCCGACGCAGGCTGCCTCATTTCGGTATTTTCTGCTGCGGAGCGTAGTTTCGATCATAAATGAACCCGAACCCGTATGAGAACCTGAACGCCGTTCTGAGGGCGATCAGGAACGGCGGATACCAGTCCGTTCCCACGGTTATCACGTCGTTGGGCTTGATATAGATGTCCGGCTGCCTGCCCTCAAACACCGCGGTGAGATCCACGCGCAGGAAAAGTTCATTATCGCCGATCCGGCGGATGACGTCCGTCTTCTGAGGAATGGCATACGGATCCATCATGCGGGCGGCCGACACCGCCTGTTTCAGCGTGATCTTGTTGCCGTTGAGCCCGTAGGCTCCGGCGGCGCCCACATGCCCGCCCATATAGTATATGCCTATCGTCGGCGTCGGCACGATAATAACGTCGCCAGGCCGGATCACGATATTATAGCGCAGGTCACCGCTGCGAAGCTGCTGAACCGGCACGCGGATGACCCGGAGATCCTCGTCCGCCTTGAGCTGCTGCCCGAACTCGTAGGCCGGCTGGCTGACGGGGGCGGTGGTCGCCGTTACGGCCGCGTCACTGGGGTTGGTGACCGGTTGATTAATGGGCTGGTTATTCGGACCGATCAGGACGGGTTTGCCGTCAATGATTATATATCGTTCCTGCCCATCGTTCGTGGCAGGCGGCGTCTCGGTCCTGGGTTTGTCTGGAACCGGCTTGGGGTCTTCCATCATTGCCAGAACTGGCGATGCCGTGTCGTTGGCACGGGTCCCGGGCGCCTTGGCATCATCCTTCTTCTTCGGCTCCTCTTTCTTGGGAGCGTCCGGCGTCGGCGCCAGCGGATCGGCCTTGGGCGCCAGCGGGTCCACCCCCGGCGTCGTCTTCGGCGGCTCCAGGTTGCCGGGCACGGTCGCTTTCTGATCGGGTTGCGTCGTGGCGGCCCCCTCGGCGGCAGGCTGCTCGGACTGCTTCTTGCGTATGATGTACATGTAGTCCACCATCGTGGTGGTTACATCTCCGCATTGGACCAGCGCGTTCAGGATGCGGAAATCCGAATCCAGGATGGCGTACTGACCCGGCTTCCCGATCATCCCCAGAGCGCTGAAGGTGCGCCCGCGTGCCTCCAGCACGGTGACGGTGACCTGCGCGTTCTGCAACAGGCCCGCATCCCGATACTTGGTGGAGATGCTCTTCTGCAACTGTTGTTCGGTCATGCCGACCGCCTGGACAGGTTCGTTCAGCAGCGGCAGCGTCAGCATGCCGGTCTCCGACACCCTCGCGGTTCGGGCGTTTTCGACGCCCGCGCCTCCCATCAGGTCCATGACCGAAACCTGCAGAAGGTCGTTGCGGCCGATAACATAGTCGATCGCAAAGGTCTTGAGGTCGCCGGGCTTCACATCCTCCGCTCCGGCGAACTCGGCGTCGGTTTCGTCGATGGGATCGATGCTCTTGAGAATGGGCACGACGAGCCTTCGCCCCTCGTTTCGCGCCAGTTCAGACGGGTCAAGCAGGCTCTTTAAGCAACCTCCTCCCATCAATGGAAGACATGCCATCGCCGCAACCGCGGCCAGTTTCTTCAGCGTCCGACGTGAGTTCGACACCGTGCGCACAATGCGCTCCTTTCGAAAAGGTGGAGCTGTATGAATCAATCCCCATCCAAGCTGAACCAGCCAGTCCAGCCGCTTTGCCACGCCTTGTCCCGATTGTGGCCGCTTGGGGATTCACTTCTGATTGGTTGACATGACCGGCCGTCGCGATGCGAACCGCTTCGCAATGAGCGCCAAACGGGAGCCAATGCCCACCAGGCACTGGGATGACCCGAAGTTGGAACACTACCATGCACCGCCAAGACACCTGCCGTATAGGATAGGCGTCCAGGCGGACCCGCACCGACAGTCTCTTCCGGAGGCCGACAGGCGTCGACCTTGGAGTAATCTACTGCCGATACGCGAATTTGCAAGTCAATTTCCACGGCCACACCAGACCTTCAACGTGGCGGGGACCGGTCCCCGCCTGTTATGGCGACTTGCAACTGACATCGGATCGACCCGCCCATTCCTTCACAGCAATTTGCCTGTGTGTTGCTTTTCCCAACAAATAGCCGATAAAAGAATTACGTGAAAGTGTATGGCAGGATTGCGGCCTCGCAGGTATCCTGTTTTGGCAACTCATGAGCCAGATGACTCTTGAACAAATCGAGCAGCATCACGCGGGTAACCCGCATCGGGCCGAGCTGGTGAAGCAGCTCCGTGAGGAGCTCGATTATTGGAAGGCCATCAGTTCGGCACTGCGTGCCTGGATCTATGGTCCGTTCCTGGGCATGGCCGAGACGCCCGATGCCATCAATGTTCTTCTGATCGCGGTGCTCAAGCCCGCCGACCCCAATGCCCCCCACCGCATCCGGCGGCCGCAGATACAGGTTCATTTCCGACTGGGCAAGGAACTCGTCGACAAGGCCGAAATGGTCCGCACGTTCAACTCGTTGCCCCAGAACATCGAGAACAACCTGCAACTCGATCCCGAACGCGTCGTCGAGCTTGTCCTGCAATGATCCTCAGTGCGCGGGTTCCCACCGCAACAGGTCCGTCCGCGTCACCGTCGTCTGCTTTCCCCGCACGACAACGACTTCCCTGGCAATCCCGCCGGGAAGCTGATCGCTGCTCCACCGCGTCGTCTCAGTACTCGCCGCACCTTGCTCCTGAACCCACCTGGTCCGATGAACCCGTAACGACCTGCCGCCGATCTCGATGGACTCCCCGGCCTCCTCCGCCACTCGCCCCGGCGGGAGCTTGCCGGCCGCGATCTTCGCCGGAATCTCCTCCCGCTCGGACGGCAGTTTCACCCGGCTGTCGCCCGCCTCCATCGAACCGGAGTTCTCGATCACGACTCTGTCAGCATGAACCTCCAGGAGCCGGCTGGTCGTCTCCACGTCCGCCTGCCTGGCTTCGCCCTGCGTCGTCACCGTGGACGACACCACCGTCGTCCCTGGCTTGAAGCTCGCCCAGGCGCGGTACGCGGGGTTCTCCCGCAGTTCGGCCGAATCGCCGCCGGCCACAGCCAGTGCGAAACCCATCGCGATAACCCATCTCATAGCATCATCCCCCAACGCTACTCTCCACCCAGCCGCCGCACCAGGCTCGCAAGCAGGTCATCGGCCGCCTTCGTATCCCCGCCGGCCATGCGGATGCGATAGATGTCGGCCGTGAAAGCGGTGAGGCGCTCGGTCGCGAAAGGCGCGCCATCCAGCGGCGTGGCCAGGGAAGACGCCACGCCGGCCAGGCCCGTCGGCATGGCGGCACACTGGTCGCGATAGGCGCCGTCGCGCACCAGCATGGCCACCAGCGGCCGATAGCGCCGGTCAATCTTCTGCCACTGG
>JBEKVL010000101.1:0-11894 GCA_049514055.1 Tepidisphaeraceae bacterium
AGGATTCTGGATGCGATCAATCAAACAAATGTTGCCGCTGATCGTGATGCTCCTGGGTCTGCTGGGCGGATGTTACCCGAAACAGCCGCCAGAGAATGCAGACTTGGAGCCGCGCTTTCAGGCGGCCATGCAAATCGGCTCTCTGGATGACAAGGACAGTGCCCTGAAGACGGTGGCGATCGACGCAGCCGACCTCGGGGCCATCGCCCTCGTCAAGCGAGCGTTGACCAGCATCGCTACCCCCGGTGTTCGCGACGAGGCGGCCAGTCGCTGCGCGATTCACCTTGCGAATGTTGGACAGCGGATTGCGGCGAACGAGGTGGCAGGGATGATTGGCAACCCGGGTGTGCGCGACAGCACGTTGAAGAAACTGGCCGAGGGAGTGGAATGATCGTCCGCCCGCGACCGACGGTATGATCCCGTCCGTGCTCCGGGCTCGAACTCTCCTGCGCCTCGACATGGACGCCTTCTTTGCGGCCGTTGAGCAGCGGGCTTTCCCCCAAGGCCGGGCACGACCGGCAGAAGAAACGGAACAGCGTCGCCGACCGGATCAATACGAGTTGATTTCCGAGGGAGGCGAGCGTGCCCATAAGATCATACTGAGCGGTCATCGAACAGAATTCGGCGAATCCCGGGACGGCTCTCCCGCGCCCACAACGCGAACCCCGCGCATGGCGATAGAATTGCGTCCCTCCGCGCAAAAATCTTCTGCTGGCGGGAGCAGTGTTTCCAACAGCCCAATCGACCACGATAACGCCTGCGCCGCGTTTTGTACGGCGTTCGCCAAGCGCTGCGGCGTCAGCTCCCGCGTGTTTGAGGTCAGAATGATCTCACCGTTCGGCTCGAGAATGCGCATCGTCTTTTCAACAAGCTCCCCCACGTCGCGCTTAAGGGAAAATGTCCGTTTCCGGCCCCGCCCGTAAGATGGCGGATCAATAATTGCGATAGCGGTTCGCTTTCCACCAGCTTCAACTCTGGCCACCTCCCGATCCAGGAAATGCCGGCAATCATCACAGATAAAGCGCATGACGCATGTTCGATCGGCCCGGTTGAGCAGCCAGTTTTGCCTGGCCCATTCGAGAGCGGCGGGGCTGCTGTCAATCTGGGCAATTTCAGCGGCAGCCCCTACGGCTGCGGATATTCCTAAACTTCCCGTAAAACAGAACAGATTGAGCACGCGCTTCCCCGCTGAGTGCGTCTGCAGGTAGGCGCGCAGGTTTCGCGTATCAGCATAAAGCCCGGCATGCACAGATTTCCCGGGACGAACGATGAAGCGACAAGGTCCCTCGGCAACCATAAACTCTTCCTGAGGCTGCCCCCAGATCAGGCTGATTTCCTGGGCACGGTGTTCCCGCGCATCAGATGGGTGAACACGCAGATAGAGGCTCTCCGTGCCCCATGTCCGGGCGAAGACCTCGCCTAACTGTGACAATGCCGCACTGACTGCCTTGACCGGGCCAGCACCACCCTGTGCCGGAAGCAGATGGGCAAGTACCAATGGTCCGTAGCGATCGACGTATAACCAAGGCAATCCATCTCCTGAACCGTCAAAGAGACGGCACACCTCACGAGTCAGGCGCAGCCCATCACGCTTCGCCAACGCCTGGAGACAACTTGCGGCAATCTGGTCCGGGTTAACCATGGCCTCCTACTCTGGCTCGCCGCCGGGCCGGGTCCAATGCCAGCGATTCCCCGGTGGTCTGCTCAAGCACTGTTACCGCGATGCCGCCGGAGTTGTTTTGCGAGTCTTCGAGACAAAGCGGCGTGATTCTCATCGCCAACGAGTGGCGGACGCTGAATCCGAATGTCCAGGCACTGGAAGACCGGGCAATCGCTGCCACGCCCACACTCGGTTGACTGGCGGCACCTGCGAGGATCGGCCTCGGGTAAGCGGTCGCCAAGTGCGGTCGCTTCCGGCCGTTGGGTTGCATTGAACAGCGCCGCCGTAGAGCCGTTCAGGGAACGCGTTCTCGGCCGTGTGCGAGGATCCCACCGTCTGGATCAGCCGGGTGCGGGCAATCTGCAACACGGCCAAGGTGCAACCGCAGGAGCGGCTATGGCAAACGCTCCGCGGTAGTTGCGAGAAGGAATGGGCGATGATCTACCCGCAGTTTGCCGTGTCCCGGTGGATCGGGCATTCCATCACGGTAAGCGGCCAGCACTACGCCAACAGTGTTCCCGATGAGCTATTCGACAAGGCGGCCGGGGTGAAGCCCCAAGACGCCGGCCAGAACCCCACCGGAAAAGCGACGCAGAATCCAACGCAGCAACCGTCCGAAATGCCCGGAAATGTCTCGAACGTCACTTTCACGTCCACCAACGCAAAGCCCGCAACCATTGAAGTTGCGGGCATTTGCGACAATCTGCAATTGGCTGCGACTTGTAGCCAAATGGAGCCGGGGGGAGTTGAACCCCCGTCCCGAGATAACCGACTGACCGCCTCTACACGCGTAGTTCCCGATTTGATCTCGACAGCCCGTCCGGCGGAAACTCCGTCCGAACTGCCCAGTCGCAGTAAGTTTTGGCCCTTCACCGCTGTGACGCCGGTGTTGGGCGATCCTGCCGAAATCTACGGTCCTGAGTTCTCGCAGGCATGTCACTCATCGCCGTGGAAGACTAATCTGAGATTAAGTCAGACTAGGCAGCCATGCGAACCGGGCCAAACCCGATTCGGCCAGCAACATCGTTGTTGGCATTTTTGGTTTTGCACGTTTTTAACGCGGCCAACGTGCGCCTCGGCGTGCCACAATCAACCGAACTATCCGGTCGAAACCGGTCGGCCCCGATTGTCAAAGAGCTGTATCATTATAGCACGAATTACTTGCCGTGGTAGCTCCGCAGCACGCCAATCACCACGCCCTGGATACGGCAGCGGTCGGCTTCGATGTAGCGGGGTTCCATGGTGCTGTTGGCCGGCTGGAGGCGGATGCGGCTGCCTTCCTTGTAGTAGCGCTTGAGGGTGGCCTCGCCGGTGTCGAGCAGGGCGACGACCTGCTCGCCGTTGCGGGCCGTGTCGCGCCGTTCGATGACGACGTAGTCGCCGTCGCAGAGGTGGTCCTCGATCATCGACTCGCCGCGGACGCGCAGCACGTACACGCCCGAGCGCGAGGCGAAGAGTTTTTCCAGATCGATCTCTTCGCGGGTTTCGACCGCCTCGATGGGCGAGCCGGCCGCGATCAGGCCCAGCAGCGGCAGCTTGGTGGCCCGCTCTTCGTCGGGGAGCCTGTCCTCGGCAATGATCTCCAGCGAGCGGGCCTTGTGGCGGTCGCGGTGGATGACGCGCTTCTTCTCGAGCGCGTTGACGTGTTCGAAGATCGTGACCTTGCTGGTCCCGAGCTGATCGGCCAGCTCCTGCATCGTCGGCGAGTAGCCGTGCAGGTGGCGATAGTTGCGGATGGCAACGACCACATCGAGCTGTCTTGGCGTGAGATTCATGGTTAACCTTCCTGCCCATCGGGGCGTTTGCTAACTGTTTCAGGTAAACATTATCCTAACCATGGATCGGAGTCAACAGGATTTTCGGAAAATCCGGAAAATTTTCACTGCTTCGGGTGCCGCAGGAACACCCGCGCCTCCGGATACGCCCTCATCAACTCGGCCGCCCCCTCTTCCCCCAGCACGCCGCACATCTTCGACAACGGGTCGGCGTCGAGTCCCTTGCGCATGATCAACGTCACCAGCAGCCGGCTGGTCACGCCCAGGCCCGTCCGCGGATCGACCACGTGCGAATAGTGTTTCCCGTCGATCTCCACGAACTGCTCCGTGTCGCCACTCGTGGACACGGCACAGTTGGCCAGTTCCAGAACCTGGTCCGGTCCCTCCCGGCCGCCGGTGATCTCGATCTTCCAGCCCTTCTGATTCGGCGGCGCGTCCCCCAACACCAGATCGCCGCCGGCCTCGAACAGCGCTCGCGTCACGCCGTGCTTCGCCAGCGTTTCCAGCGCCTTGTCGCCGGCGTACCCCTTGGCGATGCCGCCCATGTCAAGCTGCATCCTCGGCTCCAGCAATTCGGCCGTCCGGTTCTGCGGATCCAGCCGGATCTTCTCCCAACCCACCAGCGCCCTGGCCTTTTCGATATCCTCGGCCGCCGGCAGCTTGCCGCTCTTGCGGGCCGCCCGCCAGAGTTTCACCAGCGGTCCGACCGTGCAGTCGAACACTCCATGTGACCGGCGCGACACCTCGACCGATTTCTCCAGCAGCGTGTACAGATCGTCGCCGACTTTCACCGGCCCCTGCCCGGACTTCTTGCACAGCCGCATGAGTTCGGAGTCGAGCTTGTAATCGCTGGCCGCCTCGTTAATCGAGGCCACACGGGCATACGCATCCTTGGCGGCGTTGAAGGCCGTGTCCTCATCCGGCGCGTACAGCACCAACCGCACGGCCACGCCCATGGAAAGCTGTCGGTATTCCCAGCGTTGCAGCACCGGTTGGATCGGCCGCGTCGTCGGCGCAGATTCATGGCTGCGACACCCGGCCGCCGACAAAACCGTAAACATCGCCGCAAACCAACCAATGGACAATTTCATCTGGGTCTCCGACCCGTATACGGGTACACCGCGATTTGGTTGCAATTCCGTGTTGGCGGCCATGCGAAACATCTGTCGGAGTACAGGCGGGAAGCCCAGGCCACGAGGGCGCGGATGCAGATTGGGGCGGCGGAGCCAACTGCGAAGCGCGAAAGGGAGGGGAGGGCGCAGGGCCATCGCACTTGACCGCTGAAGGTGCCGCCAGTGCCCTCACTGGCGGAAGACCGAGGGACGAACCTGCCGGTGCGGGCACCGGCAGCACCAAATGCGATGACCCTGGGGGTGGGCGGGGTTGCGGATGGCGTGGGGGGAAAGTGTATTGGCGATGGTGACGTGGGGGATGCAACGCATAAAGGTCTTCCTGGAAAGTGGTTATGCGTGGTGAGGGCGTCGGCAACAGCGAAAAACGGTGCTTTTCCCGGGTCCAAAAGGTGTGCCGTTGGAGTCCCGATGGGTTCGGGGCGGGTTCGGAAGGACGCCGCGAACTCCCCCGATCCTGTATAGTTCCAGCCCGAGGTAGCAAATATGAACCGCATACAATTCTCACTCGTTTTGCTCGCCTTCCTCCCCGCCACTCTACCGTCTCCCGCACAACCGGCCGATTCCGTGATCTTCGACATGGACACCATCCGCCACCGCCCGACGGAGATCACCCGCGACAAGCAGAAGATGCCGGCCGGGACGGCGGAACTCGTCGACGGCAAGTTCGGCAAGGCGGTGCGGTTTACATTTGTGGACGGCAGTCAATCGGGATTCATGACCGCGCCGGTGCGGGCCACGCCCGACTGGGTCGCGGCCGACGGGTTCAGCTTCTGGGTGAAAGGCGATGGCTCGAATAGCTGGGGCGGCATCGAGATCATCGATAAGAGCGACTTCGCCCTGCGCTACGCCTATTGCTTCCCGATCGACTCGACCGAATGGAAGAAGATCGTCGTGCCATGGAGCGAGCTGACGCCGGAACTGGCCGGGCCGCTGGTCAATGCCAGGGGCGGCTACGCGCCGTCGGGCTTCGGCAATTTCTGGTTCGGCAAGTGGTTCTACTGGCGGGATTACCCGGCCCATTCCTACACCATCGACCAGGTTGCCCTGGAGAAGAAGACCGACGTGGAAGAACTGCCGGCAGTCGAGCCCGGCCTGAAACGCTTCCGTGAGAAACTCAAATCCGGCAAGCCCGTCACCATTGTCACCATGGGCGATTCGCTCAGCGATACCCGCCACTGGGCCAACAAGCAGGTGCTCTGGTCGCAGTTGCTGGCGGCCGGCCTTAAGGCCAAATACGGCAGCGAAGTGAAACTGATCAACCCGGCGATGGGCGGCACGACCCTCAGCCAGAATCTGGTGGTCATGCCTCGCTGGATGAAAGAGGCGCCCTCGCCGGACCTGGTGCTGGTCTGGTTTGGCTTCAACGACTGGGACTCCGGCGTGCGCGGGCCGCGATTCGCCGAGTATCTGCGGACGGCCGTTGACCGCATCCGCCGCCAGGCGCACGGCAGCGCCGACATCCTGCTGTTGACCACCGCCCCGGCCCATGGGCGCTGGGAAACGATGAAGGAACTGGAACAGGCCGTGCGCGACGTGGCCGCTGAGAAGAAGACGGGCTTGGCTGACGTGGCCGCCGAGTTCCGCAAACCCGGCACGCCCGACGATGCCCTCAAGCAGGGCATCTGGGCGTGGGATAAAGTCCACCTCGGGCCAAAGGGGCACGAGACGGCGAAGGATGTAGTGCTGCGGGCGATCGCGGAATGAGAGACCACGAGCATGAACCATCACCTTTCCCGACGCGCGTTTCTCCGTGCCGCGGTCACGGCCGCCGCCATGCCCGCTTTCGCCGCCGACGCGCCGCCGATCATCGACACCCACCAGCATCTCTGGGACCTCTCCGTCCTGCGCCTTCGCTGGCTCGACAAGGCCTCGCCCGTGCTCCGGCGGAATTACCTGCCGGCCGACTATCGCGAGGCCGTTGCCGGGCTCAATGTCGTCAAGGCCGTGTATATGGAGGTGGATGTCGATCCCGCCCAGCGCCGGGCCGAGGCCGACTGGGTGGTCGGGCTCTGCCGCAAAGGGGATACGCCGACGGTGGCCGCGGTGATCGGCGGCGATCCGGCCGACGAGAAGTTGCGCGACTACCTGACCCCTTTTCGTAGCGGCCCCGTCAGGGGCATTCGCACCGCCCTCCGGCCGGCATGGAAGGACGACGCCACCGTCGTGAAGAACCTGCGGCTGCTGGGCGAATGGGGACTGAGCTTCGACCTCGTCTGCGGCCCGGCGCAACTTCCCGTGGCGGCCGAACTCGCCGGGAGATGCCCGGATACGCGTTTCATCCTCGACCACTGTGGCAACGGCAGCGCCAAGTGGTTCCTCGAGGCCAACCGCGATGACGTTGACATGAAGCAGGCGCGAGCAGTGGCTGGCCGACGTTTCGCAAATCGCCCGGCTCAAGAACGTGACCTGCAAGATCTCTGGCGTGGTCGAGAACGCGGCCGGCCTGCCCTTGGAGCCGGAACTCTTCGCTCCCGTGGTGCGGCACTGCCTGGCCGGCTTCGGCCCCGATCGCGTGATGTTCTCCGGCAACTGGCCGGTGGTACTCGTCGGCGCAACGCTTGCACAATGGGTGAAGCTCCTTTGCGACATCGTCGCGTCCGACCCCGCCGCCCGGCAGCGCAAGCTGTTTCATGACAATGCCGCAGCGTTCTACTCGATGTAGCGGCCCCTGCTTTGGAGTGACGGTCCGTATTTTCCCGGCGGCTTGCGCCGCCGGCTATCGACCGGTGCCGCTCCGCGGCAAAGAAATCCGACATCGCCTGCAAGGACGGTCGCGGACCTTCAAATAACAATTTACACGTTCTCACGCCGCAGGGTCAATTCCGCCAGTTGCGCCGGGGCGTTGATGCGGAGGGGAAACCAGTTGCCGACGCCGTTGGAGACCACCAGCGACGTCCGTTCGCGGCGGTAGAGGCCGGAGAGGTATTTATACAGAATGCGGGCCGGGCCGATGTCGCGGGTGAGCATGAGCTGGCCGCCGTGGGTGTGGCCGCAGAGGACCAGGGGCAGGCCGGCGGCGGCGGCGGGGTCGAAGGTGTGGGGATGGTGGGCAATGACGATGGGGAACGCGGCCGGATCGCGCAGGGGCAGCGTGGCGGCAAGGTGCTCCTCGAACAGGGGCAGGTGGCTATTGGAGGCACCCCAGCGAATGCCGAGGATCTGCGTCTTCTGTCCGCGGATGCGCAGTGTCGCGGATTCATTCAGGAGCAGCCTCAGGCCGGCGCGCCGGACTTCCCATCGGAAGCCGATGCGGTCGTCCATGAGGTCGTGGTTGCCCTCGACGAGAAAGGTCCCGTGCCGCGAGCGGAAGGAGCGGATCAGGGCGATGCCGTCGTCGAGCCCGCCCATCCAGTGGTCGATCAGATCGCCCGTGAAGGCGACGAGGTCGGTGTCGAGGTCGTTCACGGCCTGGGCGATGCTGCGAAGTTTGGCCGGGCTCGTGAACTTGCCGACGTGTGTGTCGCTGACGTGGGCGATACGCAGGCCGTCGAGTTCGGCCGGCAGGCCGGCCACCGGAATGTTGAGTTTGACGACCTCGAAGAGTTCCTGCTGCCAGACCCCGCCGGCCGCGACAAACACGCCGGCGACGGCCGGTATGGCCGCGACGCCGGCTCGAATCAGATCACGGCGCGTGGGGACAGCGCGATCGGGAGAAGGGGCGGGGCAATCGCAGGTAGTGGCGACGCCGCCGTCGCCGGCACGCTCGCCGCATGCCGGCGAGGGCACCGGCACCACCTGAATCAGATCGCGGCGCGTGGGTGCAGCGGGTTTTGTAGCATGGGCATCTCGCCCGTGGTCCGGCACTGGCGCCGTGTCGGTTTGCCCATCTCTTGTGGCACGGGCTTCCAGCCCGTGTGCCGCGGTGCTCCGCGGCGTCAACTCTCCCTCTGCCTCCGGGAGAGGGTCGGGGCGAGGGCCATATTGGCAGAGCAAATCGGCGTATTCGGTCGTGCCCGCAGGTCTCAGGAGCCGCCGGACCCGGCAGGCCACGAACCTTACCAGCCACGACATCGCGCCGGAACCCGCCCAGAGTATCATCCACAGCGGCAGCACAAACACATGCCAGGTGTAGACCAGGACGAGCAGCGGCCCCGGCAGCGGCGGCTCGGCGTGATTGCCTCGAAAGACGATCACCGCGAGATAGCCGCCGAATTGCAGCGTCATGAAGAGCAACCAGGCCCAGCGCCACGCCCGCGAAACGCCGGCGCGGCGCAGCCGCCGGCTGGCCAGACGCCACCAGGCGAGGTCCAGGACACCGGCCAAAAACAGGCATGTGAGGAACATCATCGCTTGGAGAAGTCTAGTCGGGTTTGTCCAACAGGCAAATGACGGCCCTGTTGTTTCGGGTTTGCCCGCTCTATACTGCGGGCATTCAGCGAGGACCGTTATGCTCTGGACTGTCCGCATTATCGCCCCCCTGGTTGTGCTGTCGGCCGTTGGCTGTGCCCGGCATTCAGTGTCCATCACCTCGGAGCCGTCGGGGGCACTGGTCTTCATCAACGGCAACGAAGTTGGCCGCACGCCGATGAAGTACGACTTCGACAATTTCGGTGATTTTGACGTGATTCTCCGCAAGGACGGTTTCGAGACGCTCAAGACCCACAAAGACATCAAGACGCCGCTGCACGGCTACCCGCCGCTGGATCTCGGGGCCGAGGCGTTCGGCGTCAAGGACCGTTACGAGTGGCGGTTTGACCTGACGCCCGTGTCGGGACAGGCGGTCGATGCCGCCGAACTCATGAACCGGGGCCAGGCGCTGAAGGAGGATTTGCAGTCGAGCAAGTACACGCGAGCCCCCGCGACGCTCCCTGTCCGGCCGCCGACGACCCGGTCGGCACCGACGACGCAGCCTTCCACGCAGCCATAGGGCAAGGGCCAACGCATGGCCGTGGATAGATACGATTGCGGTCGGCGGCAGAAATCTACGGAATTTTGGTTTACAGAAAAGCGGAATAAGGATAGTATTGAGATAGAAAATCAGTGGTCGGATGGCGGAGGATGATCCTGCCATGTTCAGATACGCGGCAACCGACCGCCGAAGTTGGCGCCGCACCTTGCCAGCTTCGGCACACGTCAAGATATGCGACGTGTAAAGGCGAGTGAGTTGCCGTTAAAGTGGCCCCCGGGAACGCCGACTCCCCGGGGGTCTTTTATTTATCAACTTGCCAATACTTAGTAAGTGTAGTATTATCCAGTAGTTAAATAGCATTGGCTGTTTATTGCTGGACCGATGAATTGGCGAAAACCTCGAAAGTTGATGATTTTCGGGTCTCGCGGTTGACGATTTTGAGCCTCTGAGTTGATGATTTTCCGAGGATTGCGGCTCTCCACCAGACCAATTTGCTCCAGCGCCAGTCGTGCTTCTCTCCTGACGAACGGAGGTCTCTCGTGGCGCTACAACTATCCAGCGTCAGCGTCTACAAAGGACGCTATCATCGAACCATCGGAAAAGTCCTGAACGAACGCGGCGATCTGGTGCCCAGGAAGTTTCTGTTGGGCACTGATCGGCTTATGGCCGAGATCGCCAATCACCTGCTGGACAAGCTCTGGGATGAAGTGGTGGCCGAGCATGAGGATGCCTTGCGTTTTCAGCGGGATCTGGGCGGCCGGCTGGGGGACAGCAACAGTATTACGGGTGAGGTCGATGTCCAGCGTCTGCGGAAGCTGGACCAAGGACCGGTCTGGCGTGCCGAAAGCCTGCTGATTGCCGAAGCCATCCGTCGGGGTCAGCGTGAGATCGTAGTTCAGACTGGCCGGGACGTTGAGAACCACGCCGCATATCTGGAACGGATTGCCTACCTGCGTAGAACCTATTCGGTGATCGCCTTCATCCCCGCTTCGCCGCCGTTGTATGCGGCGGGCCAGGAGGCGCTCGCTGCCGACGCCAAAGAACTCGTCGAGCAAGCCCAGACGATCACAACCATAGCCCAGACCCCGTTGCCCGTGGCGATGGGGCAAACACTCCACCAGGCGATGGATGCCTACGCACAATACGCGGCAAAGCGCGATACCAGGGAGTCGAGTCAACGTGAAGCGGCAGGGGCCAAACGCCTCAAACAGTCACACCCAGACATCCCGCTCGGTCAGTTTGGAATCTCCAGCTTGGAGCGGATTGCCGCGTACTGGGCATCTCGACCGAATGCAAAGAACACCCGCCGGCCCATGGCCTTGGATAGCATCACGGACATTTTGAAAACGGCACGGCGATTTGTTCGTTGGCTTCATCGATCCGAACAGTTCATTTGGACCAAGCCGGTGGACGCGGAGGATTCACTTCGAGTGAATGTGGAACGACTCAGGACCAATGCTGAGATTGCTGCCCTGGGTCGAGGTGTTCAGGTTTGGACGATTGAGGAACTGGCCCAACTCTATCGCCATGCGACGGATCAGGATCGGCTCTTTCTACTGCTGGGACTGAACTGTGGCTTTGCCCAAGCCGAGATCTTTTCGTTACGGATCGACGAGATTAAACTGAGACCGTCGCCGGCCATTACCCGGATCCGGCGAAAGAACCGGGTACCGGGTGTGTTCGCGTTGTGGCCCGAGACGGCCACCGCCATTGATTGGTTCCTGCGGCAGCGACCAACGGTTTCCGGCCCGGACTCCGAGATCATGATGATCACCAAGAACGGCCACCCCTTTGATCGACAGCGGATCGCGATCGCGTGGATGCGGCTGATCGATCGAGTGCAGGCAGCTCAACCGGGCTTTCGTCGGCTCAGTTTCAAACACCTGCGAAAAACCGCCGGACAGTTAGTTCGCGACCGAAGCAACGGCGAGATCGCCGGGGTGTTCCTGTGCCATGGGCAGGCGGTGGCCACCGATGACCTGGCCGACGTTTACACGAACCGACCCTTCGACAAGGTGGGTGCCACGCTGGCGATCGTTCACCGGGATCTGCTGCCGATGTTCGAGGGGGGGCGACGAGGGCCGGAAGCCCGACGAGATCGCTCGGATGACGGGCGTGAGCCGCCAGACGGTGTATCGGTGGATTGAGCGCGATGGGGGTTGAAGAGCGACTGTGACGCGACCGTCGAAACCCGTTGTGGCTGCATGTCGACATGGGGCTCTTCGCATCTTCCCCAAAGAAAGCCCACATCGGCTCGCTGCAAGCATGGCTGATAGACGGAGAACTTATAGAGAGTGTTCGCCGGTCTTTAGTGCCCGCTGGCCGCTGCATCCAGGCGACATATCAAGATATGAGAGTCAATTCGGATCCGAACTCGGCAACGGTCCTCGGGGCCGCCGCCACTCTGTCCGTGACTCGCCCGTCTATGGTCACCCCGCTTCAAGACGAGCCATCGGCCGCTCAGAAGACTCCCGCCG
>JBEKVL010000102.1:0-11836 GCA_049514055.1 Tepidisphaeraceae bacterium
ATACCTCCGCGAACCACCGGACCAGGTAAGAAATGTGCCTGCAGCCTATTCCGGCGACGGGGCGAACGCAATACAAAAGTCAATGCGTCGGGGTTCGGGGCATATTTGCCACGGAGACAGGACGAGGCCGCATCCTCCCCGTGCCTCCGTGGTCGTCATGGTCTTGGTTGCGGCGGCACCGCACAGGGTCAAGGCACACCCCTTCGACGCCCTGCAACAACCCTCCCCCCCGCGCGTACAAACAGGATGAACGAGTCCCCTGCCGGCTGTGTCGGCCGGTCTTCCGTGATGTCGCGTGTCGCTCGAACGCGGCCAGCGCGGTGGGGCACTTACACAACAGACCGCCGGCGGCGCGCACCTGCGCCTGTGGCAGCAATCGAAAGGACCGAGCTATGGATCAATCCAATGTTTCTCGACGAGGGTTTATCAAGACATCCGGCGCCGTCACGGCGGCCACCCTCGCGGCCATGGGCACCAACTACGCCCACGCGGCCGGCAGCGACGTCATCAAGACCGGCGTGATCGGTTGCGGCGGCCGCGGCAGCGGCGCGGCCGGCGACCACATCGAAGGCGCCAAGATCGCCGGCGTCAAGGCCGAGATCGTCGCCGTTGCCGACATGTTCGCGGATCGCACCGGCGGCCTTCAGAAGAAGTTCAATCTTCCCAAGGAAAAGTGCTTCAGCGGTTTCGACGCCTACAAGGGCGTGCTCGAATCCGGCGTGGACGCGGTCATCCTCGCCACCCCGCCGGGCTTCCGCCCCATGCACTTCGCCGCCGCCGTCGCGGCCGGCAAGCATGTCTTCATGGAGAAGCCCGTCGGCACCGACCCGACCGCCCTGCGCATGGTCTTCGATGCCGCCAAGGTCTCGGAAGACAAGAAGCTCTGCGTGGTCGCCGGCACGCAGCGCCGCCACGAGACCAACTACATCGACACCATCAAGTGCATCCATGACGGCGAGATCGGCGATGTCATGCACATGAGCGTCTACTGGAACGGCGGCGGCATCTGGTGGCATGCCCGCGACCCGAAGTGGACCGACATGGAGTACGAAGTCCGCAACTGGTATCACTATATCTGGCTCTGCGGCGACCAGATCTGCGAACAGCACGTCCACAACCTCGACGTCATGTGCTGGGTCATGAACTCCCACCCCAGCAGCGCCTACGGCCTCGGCGGCCGCCAGTGCCGCGACAAGATGGGCCAGCCCGGCGAGATCTGGGACCATTTTGGCATCGAGTACGAGTTCCCCAACGGCGGCCGCGCCATCTCCTTCTGCCGCCACTGGCCCAACTCCACCGAGAACGTCTCCGAGTTCGCCATCGGCACCAAGGGCACGTCCAACCCCGGCGGCTGGGTCAAGCCCTTCGACGGCAAGCAGAAGAGCTTCGGCAACAAGCGCAGCGGCTACCAGCAGGAACACGCCGACCTGCTCACCGCCATCACCACCGGGAAGCAGATCAACGAAGCCAAACAGGTCGCCGAGAGCACGCTCACGGCCGTCATGGGCCGCATGTCCTGCTACACCGGCAAGAAGGTCTCGTGGGACCAGGCCTATAACTCCAAGCTCGACATCTTCCCCAAGGAACTGTCGATGGACGCCAAGATGCCCGCGCCCCACGTTCCCCAGCCCGGCGAAGAGAAGCTCATCTGACCGGCGCGTCAGCAAACGTAAAACGTAACCTCAACGGGGCCGCAGCGATGCGGCCCCGTTGGCTTTCCGCTATCATGCCCGCCCCATGCAGGCGCACCGCGAACTCATCGTCGAACCCGTCGGCCTCGATGTCGACAAACTCGCCCGGCCGATCAACTGGGCCGAGCTGTTTGGAAACCCCAACCCCGTCGAGCTCGAGATCGGTTTCGGCAAGGGCACGTTCCTCGTGGAACAGGCCAAGCTACGCCCCGAGATCAACTTCTTTGGCCTGGAATACGCCCGCTTCTACTGGCGTTATGCCAGCGACCGCCTCCGCCGCAACGGTTGTCTCAACGTGCGCACCGTGCGTGCCGAGGCCGCCTATTTCCTCGGCGAGTTCGTCCCCGACGCCAGTCTCTCCGTGCTGCACATCTACTTCCCCGACCCCTGGCCCAAGAAGCGCCACCACAAGCGGCGGCTGATCCAGGAGAAGTTCGTGCCGGTCCTCCAGCGCATCCTGGCGCCCGCCGGCCGGATCCAGATTGTCACCGACCATGCGGGTTACTTCGAGCAGATCGAGCCGGTGATCCGCAACTCGGGCCTGAAGGTCGTCGACTACAACCGCCCCGGCTCGGCCGACGACGGCGAATTCGTCGGCACCAATTTCGAGCGCAAATACCGCCACGAAGGCCGCCCGTTCTACGCCATGGCGGCGGCGAAGGGATGACGACGCCCGGCTTTCAGCCCCAAAGGGGCGATTCAAGAGAGGGTGCGGAGGGCATCGCCACCGACCAATCGTTCGGCCAGGCCCACCCGGCGTCCCCCGGGCCTAACGGAGCGGTTGCACGGGGAAGCCGGCCGCCGGAGTTGACTGCCGGCCCAGGAACACGACCGGCAGCATCAGTCCCATGGCCGCCGCGCGGAGGATGGTGCCGACGAGTGCGATGATGGTGAAGAACGTCCCAACCCGCACGGCCGTCCAGCCCTGGCTCGCTCGTATCTGCACGACACCGGTGGCAAGGAAGTTCCGGGCGATCGTGGTCAGCAGCAGCTTGACGGACATTATTATTCTTCAATTAGCTTTTATTTGCTATTTGTTGAGGTCCTACCGGCTGAAGCCGGGATTGCGAGCTTGGGAATGTCGGCGTCGGGTCAGAGGTGGTCCTGGCAGCGGTCGATGAGGCGGGCGTGGCGTTGGTGGGGATGGGTTTCATTGGGATTCGGGGTGTTGGTGGATGAAGGGGTCGAGGCGGAAGCTGAGTTTGAGTTCCTGATTGGTGGGCGCGCCGCCCGAGCCGCGGCGGCCGAGCGCGCCGAGCGACAGCGGGTTGACAGGATTCCGGCCAAAGTCTCGGCGCATGGCCTGCAGAGCCTGAGTTGGCGGGAGAAGTGAGCGCTGCGCGCGGCGACGGAGCATCGGCGTGAGCGGGATGCGGGAGGACTGAGACGGGCGTGAGGAAATGCAGAATGTGGAATGTTGAATGCTGAGAGCCCGACGGCTTGGACGCAGAGCGAGTGCCCTGCCACAGATCGTGTGATGGATGAAACAACAGACAGGAATGTCTGTCGTACGGCAGGCGGGTCAGTTCCAAGCGATGACAGACAAGAATGTCTGTCCTACCGTTCACCGATCAAGTCAACGGTGGTGGAGCACTAGAAAAGATGTCTGTTAGGGTGGCCGGGAAGGGACGTCGGGCATAACTGTCTGATTGGATTGGGTTTGCGTTCACAGGGACGCCGGCGGGGGCGAAGAAAGCGCCCCCAAAGCGCCCCCACACCCTCCCCATTTTCACCCCCCGAACGCCCCTTGGGTCCATGAACGGCGAGGGGAGGAGATAATAAAGTTTTTTGTTAGGGTTTCCGGGAATGGGGCTCAGGCATAAGTGTCTGATTGCATTGGGGTTGCGCTGACGGGGGACGCCGGGCGGGGGCGAAAAACAGTGTCCTTCTCGGGTCCAAAAGGTGTTCCGTTCGGTGCCGGGTGGGTCCGGAATAGATCCAGTTGATGGTTGATAGTGGGATCGGGAATGACGAAACTCGCCAGCGGACGGGCGTTGAGGCGGGGCTATTCGGTTGAGAAAGAGCGCGGGCGTGAGACCTTGTCTCAGCCCGAAGACGCCTGAAAGCCTGACGGCGTTCGGAGCGTCGATCCGATTTCGCATTGTATATATTAGTTAGGCATGATGTCAAGAGGCAATTCGGGGAATTTTCGGGTGGCCGCGGAGTCTTAACCACGAATGGCCACCAAGGACCACGAAGAGGAGGTTGGAACACAGAGAAGGAGGGCACAGAGAAGAGAACCGAGAAAGGGGAATGGCCGCGAGAAGGCACAAGGGGCACAAAAGACTTCTTGCGGATTTTGAGCTTTTTGGCGGCCAACGTCTGGGTGGTGGCGGTCGGGTATGAGAGTTCCAGATTCGGGGAATCCGGCGGGGACGAAGCTCGTGAGCAGTGAACCGCTCGCTGCGTCTCCGTCTCATTCCCGTGATTGAAATATCTCGTCGCCCGTCTTTGCGACATGTGGCTCGCGTCTGATGGCAGGCGCATCTCGCTTCGTCGCATTGAGCAAATAGCCGCATAACATAACAGGCCATGGGCCGGGTCCAGTCAACCCCATCAAATCGCGGAAATCGGGACGATCCAGAAGCGGCGCGTGATCCGGGTAAGCTTCTTTGATACGCTGGAGTTCGATGGGCGGGAGTTGACGTTCTTCCACCAAATGAATACCCGCTCGTTTGTACGCTTCGAATACGAAACCGGCACAACTGAATCGCATCCTGACATACCGGCCATCCGCCTCGTTAAATGGAGCCGCATGCGGGAGAACGCAATACACTTGGGGAAAACTCAACCGATTGAGCTTCTGTATGGCGCGGTGCTCACCCTCGTGGCGATCGACAAAGTCCTTGACCCTGTGCGCCTCATCGTCGGTTAGGTTGGCGGTGCCGACCACATTTGCCTCCATCTTGCCCGGCCTACGCAAGGGAGGCGCCATGTCGATAACTGGCACCGCTCGGCGGTCATGTTCCCCCGCCACGCTTGCGAGGCCCGTGTGGCGAATGAATCCTTGCCTCTCACCATCAGTGCCAATCACATCAAATGCGATCACGTCGACTTTCAGCCCAACCGTCCTAACGCTTGGCATGACAGTATCCCCCGTTCATACTTCGACGGTAACCCGCTCCCGCAGTTGATCCAGCCAGGTGACGGCAGCATCGTTGCGATTAACCCAGCGATCTCTGAGTTCGCTCAGGTCATCCATCACCATCTCGCCGAACCACCTGTATTCGCAGGCAACTGCTGCGTGCCAAGCATCATGGGCTCGCGCGCTGCGCATAGCAACCACGGCCTCAATCGCCAGCGACGCCACGGCTGAATGTTTGTCACGAAGTAGTATGCGCGGGTTCAGATAGGCTTGCGCCATCTCCCACAATCGTGACGCTAGCTCAGGCTGGGGGTCAAGCTCAAGCGGCGGATGCACCTCATAATTACGGTAGATCATCTTGGCCACTTCAAGCTCCAATTCCAGAGGCAGCGGCACACGATGGCCCTGCTCAAGAAGCGCGGCCAGATCCCCCATCCGATCCATCGGCATGATTGCAATGTACTTCCGGATTGCCGACGCCGTAGCGACTAGTTCGTCGCGGTTGTTGCTGTTGCGATGACCGAGGACGTACTGCCACAACAGCGGCATCAGGACCTGCCGTTGCGCTGGATCAAATCGCGTCAGTTCCGCTTCGCAAATCAAATTGCATGCGACATCGGCGCCGCCGTCGGCAATCTGTGTCAACAATAGCGCAGGCGAGCGATGACCAGCAAGCGCCGCATCCTCCCGCAACGGATTCCCGTTGGACAGAACCAACTGCGGGTCATTCGATTCAATGTCGGTGCGTTCACCGCCTCGAATTACCACGGGGCCGTCTTCGGTGTCCAGCGAGGCGTCAACGAGGCCTGACGGCAAATTCTCCAAGACGCCGCCCATGACAGTAGACATTCGGCCCTGCGGCCGCCGTCTCTTGTCGGTCCACTTCTCAAGCAGCTTCAGCGTGTTCGTAAATCCAAACGTCTTGATTAGCTCGCTATAATCTGCCTCTCCCATCCCGGACCACGGCAATCCGGTCTGAGCTGATCGCACTCTTATTTCCTCAGAGGCGGACATCGTCTTCCTCCTCCTCCGTAATTGTCGCCTTCGTTGCGGGCACAGCAACGTGCTGGGTTGCCAAGAGTTCTTTAATCAGTGTCAGTTTGCGTTTGGCAGTCACAACCAGCAACTCCAACTCGGCGATCTGTTTCTCTGTGATGCGAACTTCAACAACCTCGGAGTCGCCGTCAGCCTCGCTGTATTCCAACCGCAACATGGCCAATGGTATGGCTCCTTCGATCCGTTCTCGACTCTGATCAAATATCGGGCGAATATCGCAGATCAACTGAACCTTATCGAGTTCAGCATTTGTCGCCTCAGCCAATTTCTGCGCTTTGTACTGTTTCGCAAGGCCGGTTGGCTCGGCCGTCAATGCCCGCAGGCGCGCCGTCAGAATTCGCCGATCCTTCGGTTCGAGGCTATCGGCCTTCTCCTCTATCGCTTTCCCCAACGCGGCCATCGCCTCAGTTGCGGACATGTCTGTGTCATAGAGCATGCCCCCTACCCGATAGATGATGGACGCGATAGTTCGCGCATCCTCGCTCTTCCCCAGCACCTCCTCTGCGATGGCGTTCAGGGCAGGGTGGCCAAGAAACGCACCGGACTTGCCAAGTTCAGCGGCAAGACGGCAATACGCATCTTCATCGATCTTCAAGATGCATTGCGCGTCGCTGATGAAGTCTTTGTCCTGCGCAAGATGACCCGCCAAGAACCGAAAGGGGGGATTCCCAAGGATATATTGTCGCATGCTGGCCATGTCGTTCGTCCCTATCGGCCAGATTGAGACGTCAATATCGGCCTGGCCTGTGTTTATGGTATTATCGGCCCGCTGTGTCGCTTGTCAATGGGGCTTTGTCGATGGTTCGGGTGTGCCCAAATTTCCGGGCGATGGTATACGATAGCGATTCGGCCGGAGGATCCGGCCGGTTTTCAAACCAGGAGACAGCCATGGATCGGCTTTTGACGATGGACAAGCAACAGTTCGTAACGGAGAGGCAGGCAGAGGTGGCGCGGACGCTGGAGCGGGTGGCTGAGGCGGTGAACAACGCCCCCACCGGCAACGTCATCAGCGGCAGCGAGATGGCCGTGCGCGACCTGATGGGCGAGTTGCGACGACGAGTCTTTGAAAAGGCCGTGCAGATGCGGATCGACTCCACGGAGTCGAGTTTTTCCCCCTCGGCAGGACGCGGCCGGGCAGGTCAAGCAGAATAAGGGCCGCGAGCCGCGGACGACCCTGAGCACCAATGGACGCATCGAGTTTCGCCGCAGCCGCTACTATGCGGCCGGCGAGGGCAGCGCTCATCCGATCGATCCGCTGGTGGACGCGCTGGAGACGGCGGTGAGCGTGGGGGTTCGGCAGTTGGCCTGCCAGTTGGGGATCGGCGGGCGCAGCTTCGCGCGCAGTGCCCAGGCGCTGAAGGACGCGGCCCAGTTGGTGCTCTCGGAGGAGATGCTCCGCGAGATCGTGGAAAGCGAGGGCAAGGCGGTGCTGAAAGCCTCGGCGACGGAGCAGTTGGAGATCGACTGGTCGGCGGCCGAGTGCCAGGCGGCCACCCCGTCGGGAGAGAAGGTTTCGCGGATGTACGTCAGCGCCGACGGCGTGATCGTGCCGACGACGACGCAGGCGGAGAAGCAGAAGCGGCGGGCAACGGTGCAGTCCCGGCGGCAGAAGATGCTGGCGGCCAAACGCAAGCAGTTGCCGGCGTTGGGGCCGGTGAAGGCGGGATCGGACCAGCCTTACAAGCAGGTGTACGTGACGATCTTCTACGACCAGGGCCAGCAGCACCGGCTGGTGGGGGTGACGCGTCAGGACCACCGGGGGCTGGGCAAGCTGCTGAAACGGGACGCGGCGCGGATCCGGCTGCGGGCGGCCATCGAGCGGGTGGGACTGGTGGATGGAGCGGTGTGCTTGCGGAGGCACTTGGAGGATCTGCCGCTGGAGTTGATCCTGCTGGATTTCTTTCATCTCAGCGAGCATGTGAATGAGGCGCGGCGCAAGACGCTGGGGGAAAACACCGACGCCGGGAGGAAATGGAGTGACGAGGTGCTGCACACGTTGCGGCACGAGGGGTACGAGCCGTTCTTCCAGAAGCTGGTGGACTGGCGCAGCAGGCTGCGGGGCTCGAAGCGGAAGGTGGCCGATCAGTTGCTGAACTACGTTGCGGAGCGGAAGGAGATGATCGCGTACGAGGAGTGCGAGAAGCGCGGCTGGGACGTGGGCACGGGGCCGATGGAGTCGATGTGCGGGGTGACGACGGATCGGATCAAGGGGCGAGGACGGCGCTGGGACCACGATAACGCCGAAGCCGTCATGGCGCTGGAGGGACTGCACCAGAGCCACCTGTGGGACCGTTACTGGGATAAGGTGCTATGCCAGCAGAACTAACGGCCGCCCGGATTATTGGGCACACCCGATGGTTCCGAAATGCGGCGAGTAAGACAATATCGCAGTCATGTCAGGGTCCGTCCCGATCGTCGTCTGTGCGTTCCGTGCAGAGAATAGAGGCATAAATGGGCGGCCTGCATGTGTTCTCCGCGATCCTCACCCTCGCCCCGGCCACTGCGTCAAACCCCGCCTCTCCGCCGGGAGAACCGAACTCGTTGCGTCGTTGCGTGAGGCCTGCTCCTGCTCTTCCCAAAAAGAGAAACGCAGATAGCGCGGATGAGCAGACGACCAACATCCGCGGCTCTTATCCGGGATATCCGGGTTATCCGCGGTTCATCGTGAGCTTCCTCTTCTTCGTGGCCCTTGGTGGTGCTTCGTGGTTAACAGCCCTTCCCATTCGGGCTTGCCGCTTCATTGGCAATTCGAATTTCGAGTTTCGTCATTTTGGCAAAGGGGGACCGCAGTCGTGCGGCCGTTTCGCGGGGCACACGCCCGGGCGTGCAGGAGCACGGCCCTGCCGACTGCACGAATTCCCGGTCCCACCCCATGCCTTCCTCCTCAGGTCTTCTTTTCCACGGCCTGATAGATCGCCTTTAGAAAGGCGCGGACGGCGGCGCGGTCGAAGCCGGTGGTGGTGACGATCTTGCCGTCGGTTTCGACGTCCTTGCCGGTGTAGTTGGCCTTCAATTTGATGGCTTCGGCCGAAAGATCCCTGGTGGTGGTGAGCTTCTTGCCGGCGATGTCGGGGATGGCGTTGGCCAGAACGATCACCGAAGCGCCGGCGGCGGCGATGATCTTGTTGGCCTCAACGGCTTCTTTCACCAGGCGCAGGGCGTCGGGGTTGGTCCACAGCTCGCGAGCGCCGGTGCCGCCGGCCAGCAGGATGATGTCGAAGTCCGCCGCCTTGAGCGCGGCATCGGGGGCGGAGATGGTGAGCGAGGCCCCGCTGGCGATGAGTTCCCGGCGCATGAGTTCAACGTATTCCGAGTCTTTGGGCGGGACGAGGAGCGCGACTTTCGTGTTGTTCAAGGCGTAGTAAGGCGCCAGTGCGGTGGAGTAGGTTGCCTTGCCGCGCGCGATGGTGAGTTCAATGGCCTTGGCGCGACGGGCCAACTGGTCTTCCAACTCGCGCTGGAAGCCGGCGACGTCGGGCGTGGGGCGGCCGGCAACGTGGGTGATGATGTCGGTCTCCCGCAAGCCCGCGCGACCGGCGGGACCGACCTTGCCGGCGGTGCTGACGAGGACGCCTTTGACATCGGGCAGCCGGTGGAGAATGCGGCTGAAGGTGACGATCTGGCGAACGCCAAGGCCCAGCACGTCATAACGGTGCTCGATGATTTCGCCGGCATGAAGCCCCCACATGGGCATGAGTTCCTGCACCTCGAGCCTGGCTTTCACGGTAACGCGCTGTCGGCCGCCGACAGGCCCGCGCAGCAGGGTGAAGGAGACGTCGCCGCCGGGTTTCCGCGTGGTCAGTTCCCACTCGTGGTCCAGGAGTTCGGCATGGGTGCGGGCGGAGCAGGGGCGGCCGTCGGTTTCGACGATGATGTCGCCATCGCGCAGTCCGGCCTTGTAGGCCGACGAGCCGGGGAGCACGGCGGAGACCAGAATGCCCTGCTCGACACCGAGCGCCCGGGCGAGTTCGGCATAAAGCTCGGTGGTGACGTAGGTTGGCAGGTCCGCGCGCACGAAGCGGCCGTGCGCCAGGAAATGGTCCTTGAGCACCAGCGCCACATGGATGGGAATGGTGAAGCCGAGGTTGTTGGCGCCGCGTTGTGCGTAGGTGTTGAGGCCCAGCACGCGGCCCTGGTGGTCGAAGAGCGGGCCGCCGCTGTTGCCCGGATTGATGGCGGCATCGGTCTGGAACACTTTGGTTTCGGTGCCGAGATCCGTGCGCTCGACGTTGCTGAGGATGCCCCGGGTGAACGTGCGTTTCAGGCCCAGGGGCATGCCGACGGCAAAGCAGCGCTGACCGACCTGGACTTTGCGCGAGTCGGCGAACTCGACGGCCTGGAGGCCGCGGCCGGGCTCGATCTTGATCAGTGCGACGTCCGGATCAAGGGAGAAGCCGATGACTTTCGCCGGAAACTTCTGTTCGTCGTTGAGGATGACGGTGATGGATCTGGCGGTCTGCGTCGGGTCTTCGTCGTCGTTTCCGCGGACGACGTGGCCATTGGTCAGAATGTAGCCGTCGGGCGTGATGACAAACCCGCTGCCGCCGGCGGACTCGTGCTGGATGGCGACGACGGCCGGGTCCACTTTCTTCACGATGTCGTCGGGAATGTCTTCCGAGTCGGTCTGTGCCGGCTGCGCCCGGGCCAGACCCGCCAGGAGCAGCACGAGAGCGAAATTGCAGCAGCGTTTCATGGTTTTTCTCCGTTGCCTTTCTGACCAAGGGCGAGATTGAGCCCCGCATAACCCGTCAGCAGACCCCGGTGGTATTTGACGAGGACGACGGGCGGACGATCGCGGCGGAGGGTCTCGAGCACTTTGCCGAACTGGGCGACCGTGGGTGTCGGCTGCCCGCCAAGTTCGACGATGATGTCCCTGGCCGAGATCAACGTCTGGCCGAGAGAGCCGCTGTTGGCGGCGGGGCTGCCGCGTTTGACTTCCGTCACCAGCACGCCGGAGTCGGTGGAGAGATTCTGGCTGAACACATCCCCATCGGTTATTTCGCATACGGTGACGCCAAGATCCTCGGCCTGAAGCGTCGTGCGCTCGGGCTGTTTCGTGAAAATACCCTTGAGTTCAATGCGTTCATTGTTCCGCAGCACGGAGAGGGCGAACGGGTCGCCGACGCGCGGGTGGAGGGTCTTGAAGAAATAATCCAGCGAGCGGACTCCACTGAAAGGAATCGTCCTGCCGTCGACGGCAACGACCAGATCGCCGTCGCGAAGGCCGGCGGTTGCCGCGGGGCTGTCTTTGACGGCATGCACAACCTGGAGGGCGCTCGAGGGCAGGCCCTTGAGTTTCGCGTAATCCTTGTTGACCGGTTCCAGCAAGGCGCCGAACCAGCCGCTCTTCTTCTGGTTCTCGTCGGATGAACCGGCGCCGGTTGCGTCGGCCAGGAAACGCTGGAGGTCGTCGTGAACATCGCACAGGGCCACCACGCCCAGCCGATCCGAGAGGCCGATGACCTGTCCCGATAGATTCACGAGCAACGAACCACTGATGGATGGACTGAGCAGGTAGCGCCGATAGCGGCCGGCCACTTCGCCGAAACAGACGACCGGCGCGGACATTTTCTGGTAGTTCAACTCCTCCTCCGTGGGCCGCAGCGCCACGCCCCATTCGCCGATTGCCATCTCGGCCCCCTTGCCGATGTCCAGCGGGACGAAAGTCTCGTTCGACTTGAGCTTGATGAGGGTCATTCCCAGCGTTTCATCGGCCTTGAGCACGTGCCCGACGAACTCGTTCTCGCCCACCAGCACGGTGATCCGAGCTTCCTCATCCGGCTTGATGACGCCGGGAACGAGGACATGCCCGTCGGCCGTCAGGATCACGCCGCAGTAGCTGGGCGGGGCCGCGACGACGGGGTTGACGGTCATTCCGCCGCCGCGCGTGCCCGCTCCCGGAGAATTCCTTTCCACTTTGACCAGTGCCAGGCTCGGCTCGACGTTCTTCCCCGCCGCGGCCACGGCCTGCTGCAATGATGCGAAGACGGCCTGCCCATCGGCC
>JBEKVL010000103.1:0-11786 GCA_049514055.1 Tepidisphaeraceae bacterium
CCCAGCTTCTTCGCCCGGTCCCAGTCTCGCTGCGCCTGGTCCAGTTTCGCCTTCGAGAGAGCCAGATCCGCGTCCGCATGCACGACACCCGCCTTGGCCTGTTCGACCTGCGCCGTGGCCGAGGCGACATCCGCGACGTAGAGCACGTCGTCGATGTTCGCCAGAACCATCCCCTCCTCCACCACCGAGCCGTAGTCGATAGATCTGCCGGCCGCATCCTTGCCCAGCGTGTTGATCTGCCCGGCCACCTGGGCGCCGACGTCGAGCAGTTCCTCCGGTTCGATCGTTCCGGTCGCGCTGATCGTCGCCACCAGTTCGCCGCGTTTCAGCGCATATGTGCGGTACGACACGGTTGCCGTCGCCGGCTGGTGGTAATACCACCAGCCGCCCGCAAGCAGAGCCGCCAGCAACGCCAACACGAAGATTCGACCTATCCAGCGAAGCATGATGTAAACCTCAATCGGAGTTCTCGGTTCCGCGCGACACTGACGCGGGCCGCGCTCCGGCCTGGCCCGCAAGTTGTTCCATACGACCGGCCACCTGCTCCAGGAGCCCCTGTAATTGTACACGCTGCTCACCTGAGAGCGGCTTGAGCATCGACTCAATCTGTGCCCCGTGTCCCGACAGGACCCGCGCCAGCAACCGCCGGCCGGCCGGCGTCAGGCTCACGTTCTTCACCCGCTGGTCCTCCGCTGAAGGCGTCAACTCCACCAATCCCGCCCGGTGCATCCGCCCGACCAGTCCCGTCACGCTCGGCGGGCGGACAAGGAGACGCTTGCCGAGATCCGACAGGCGTAAGGCCGTCATGCCTTCCTTTTCCACCCGTCCAAGCACACGGAGGATTCCCCATTGGGCACCCGTCAGCCCGTAGCCGGCGAAGTACGGCTCCATGACGTGCTTGATCAACCCGAAGGCCCGGATCAGCGCACGTAGCGCCCCCTCGGTAACGGACTCGATCTCGGCAGGGTTGGTGACAGTAGCGGAACTCATAGTCGGCCGCCAAACGATTAGTTAGCTTCCTAACTAATAATACTCCAAATCCAGTATCTTATTGCGACGGCCGTCCGAGAATCCGCGACAATGACGATAACACTTTGGATTCAAGAGAGTTATAATCCGCAAGGCGAATTCGGATCAGCAAGTCGTTGATCGCCCCACGGCCCGCCGCTTGCTCGGGCAGACTACTCTTCTTGCGCTCGCCTTCAAGTATCCGCGGCAAATGTTGATATTCCGACTCATGGAAAGCCATGTCCCCGTCCGGCAGCGTCCTCGCTGGGCTGGAATGCCAGACGATTTGCGTTTCAGGAAGGCCAGCGAGGACGCTGGCCCTACTTGAGGCTACCCACTTGTGAAACCGCGCTCCGCCTTGCCTGGATCAGCAGCCCATTCACCTTCGCATAATCCGGCCGATCCGGCAGCTTTGTCGCCACGAACGCCCGTTGGAATTCCTCGTGCAGCGACAACCGCCACTTGTCCAGTTCTTCCCACGGCACTTCGCCACTGCGAATGGCCAGCAATGTCGGGCGATGTCGGCCGGCGGCAGGTATACACCGCGGCGGTCGATGTCCGACTCGCTGGTGTTCAGCCCATACGCCCGCGAACCGATCACACAGCGATAGATCACATGATCCCACAGCCGATGCTCGGCCATCGGATGCTCGATTCGATCGAGCGTTCCCGTCTGAAACTCCGAGAGAATGGCCAACTCATCGCGCTTGAGCGACGCCTCGACCCCGTCGAGAAACTGCACGCGATACGAATGCCAGTAGTCCGCCGGCGCCTGCGCCACGACGCCGACGGCCCCCGGTGGCAAGGCGATCGTCCCATCACCGCCACGCACCTCCACGCGCGCGGCCCTCTGCGTGCCGACGGACAGGATCAGGTTGGGATTGATCATCCCTTCATCGCCTCCACGCCGCCCATGATCTCCGACAGTTCCGTCGTGATCTGGCTCTGGCGGGCGCGGTTGTACTGCATCGTCAGGCTCTTGAGCATCTTGTCGGCGTTGTCGGTGGCCGAGGTCATGGCGACCATGCGCATCACATGCTCACTGGTGGTCGCATCAAGGAAGCACTGGAACAACGCCGTCTTCACGGTCATCGGCAGGAGATAGTCCAGCAGTTCTTTGGCAGCCGGTGAGAAGTCATACGTCACTTCGGCGTGGAGACCGGTCTCGGCCGCACCCTTGTTCGCCTGGGCGGCCTGTCCCGCCGTGTTGGCCACGCCGGCCAGCGGCAACACCGTCAGGATCTCCGCCTTCTGCGTGCTGGTGCTGACAAAGTTCATGTACGCCACATGCAGGGCGTCGATCTTCTTCTCGTTGAAGGCGTCCATGAACTTCTGCGCCGACCGTTCAACCTCGGCGTACTGGGGCATGTCGCTGAAGTCCTGCCGGGAGAGAATGGCCCGCTTCTGGAAGTTGAAATACGCCACGCCCTTCTTGCCGCAGACATACAGGTCCACGGTCTTCCCGGCCTCTTCCTGCTGGTGGATGAAGGCGATGGCCTTACGCAGCACGTTGCCGTTGTAGGCCCCGGCCAGGCCGCGGTTGGAGGTGATGACGACCAACGCGATCCGGTCGGTGCATTCCGTTCCCTCCGGCCGGCGAAGCAGCGGATGCTCGACATTCCCCACCGAGGCGGCCAGTTCCTTCACCAGTTCGCGCACCTTCAGCGTGAACGGCTTGGTCCCCACGGCCCGCTTGAGCGACTTCTGAAACTTCGCCGTCGCGATCATCTGCATGGTCTTGGTGATCTTGCGGATGTTCCGAACCGCTTTGCGACGCTTGACGATTGCACGAGCCTTGGCCATGTGTCCAATCCTGAGTTCCGAGTTCTGAGTAGCGCAGGGTCCACTTCAGCGGACGCGAAGGACCGCCCACGACACCGACGGCTGTCCCGAGTTCCAAGTCCCACTCAGGACTCAGCACCCGGCACTCAGCACTCCTGCCACGACGGATGTTAATGGAAAGAATCCGACCCGCCAAGTGTCGACACATGTCAGCGACTTCAACGCCCGCTGGTATAAGATATTAGACCCATGACCGACACCGCCGAACAACCCCTGGTGCTGGACTACGCGCGGCTTGGGGAGCGCGATGAGTCCATGGCCCAACTCCTGCGCCAGGTCATCATCCTCTCGTTGCCAGTGATGGTCGAGCATGTCCTGCACATGGCCGTCGGCATCACCGACACGTATATGGCCAACCACCTCAAGACCAAGGCCGCCGACGGCGCCGCCGCCGTCGGCAGCATCTCCTACTTTCTCTGGTTCATCGGCCTGCTCGTCACGTCCATCGGCACGGGCGCCACCGCCATCATCGCCCGCGCCAAGGGCGCCCGCCACAAGTCGCTCGCCAACAGCGTCTGCGGACAGTCGGCCACCACCGCCGTCCTTCTGGGTGTCATCCTGGGCATCCTCATCTACGTCTTCGCGGATCCACTCATCGCTCTGACCGGCCTGCGCGGCGAGGCGCCGGCATTCGCTCTGAGCTATCTCCGCATGCTCGCCATATCCATCCCCTTCTCGACGCTGATGTTCGTGGCCAACTCCTGCCTGCGCGGCGCCGGCGACACCCTCACCCCCGCCATCTCCATGGTGGTTGTAGACCTTGTGAACATTTTCTTTACCTACAGCCTGACCGTCGGCGCCTGCGGGCTGCCCGAGATGGGCTTCAACGGCATCGCCATCGGCACCGTCATCGCCTACATCGTCGGCGGCGTCCTCCAGGCGGGCGTGCTCATGAGCGGCATCGGCGGCATTCGCCTGCACATCCACCGACTCCGGCCACACTGGGCCACCCTCCAGCGTATCTTCCGCATCGGCATTCCCTCCGGTTTCGAGGGGCTGCTCATCTGGACCGCCCAGTTCGTCGTGATTCACGTGATCAACGGACTCGACGCGACCAACCGCGTCCCCACGGCCCACACCAACGCCGTGCGCATCGAGGGCCTTTCCTATATGGTCTGCTTCGGCATCGCCATGGCGGCGGCCACGCTGGTGGGGCAGTCCCTCGGGGCCAAGCGCCCCGACCGCGCCCGCAAATGCGCCAACGCCTGCTATCTGCTCGGCGGCGGCATCATGACCTTCTGCTCGGTGCTGTTCATCGTCTGCGGCCGCTGGATGGCCCGCTTCATGTCCACGGACCCGCTGGTCATCGACCTCACGGCCGAGTGCCTCTTCATAACGGCATTCTGCCAGCCGGGATTCGCGGCCGCCATCATCTACTCCGGCGCCCTCCGCGGCGCCGGCGACACGTTGATGGTCATGGTGCTCAATCTCATCAGCATTTTCGCCGTGCGGCTCGCCGGCGTGCTGATCGTCGCCTGGGGCCTGGGCATGGGTTTGGCCGCCATCTGGATTGTCCTGGCGGCCGAGTTGTTCATCCGCGGCATCCTGCTCTATGCCCGTTTCCTGCAGGGCGGATGGGTCCAAGTTAAGGTCTAAGACAGGAGGAACGGCAATGAGACAGTTCTTCATGATCGCGACGTTGTGCCTGTTCGTGGCCTCAAGCGTGGATGCGCAGGATACAACGAAGAAAGTGAAGGTGTTCATTCTGGCCGGCCAGTCGAACATGGAAGGCAAAGGGAAGATGACGCTGGCCGAGTATCAGTCCGAAGCGCCCCAGTTCAAGGACTTTTACAAGCACCTCAAGAAGGACGGCAAGTGGATCGTGCGCGACGACGTCTGGATCAACTTCCTCGACCGCCACGGGAACCTGACGGTCGGCTACGGCTCGCCCAACTGCATCGGGCCGGAACTGGAGTTCGGCATGGCCATCGGCGACTACTTTGACGAGCAGGTGTTGCTGATCAAGACCGCCTGGGGTGGCCGGAGCCTCGGCCTCGACTTCCTTCCGCCCAGTTCGAAACTGCCTTCGGATGAGGAACTGCGGGTGATCATGGACAAGGAGAACCAGAACAACCGCCAGAAGAACAAACCGGAGGTGAAGTCGGAAGAGGTCAAGGACCGCTACGGCAAGACATACCGGGAGATGATGAAGGAGATCAAAGCGACGCTGGCCGAACTGGGCCAGCGCTTCCCGGCCTACAAAGGCCAGGGCTACGAGATCGCCGGATTCGTCTGGTTTCACGGCTGGAACGATCACATCGATGCCAAATTCGCCGACGCCTACGCCAGCAACCTGGAGAACCTCATCCGCGATGTGCGCAAGGATCTGGGTGTCCCCAAACTTCCGTTCGTCATCGGCCAGATGGGCCAGAACGGTTTCAAGCCGGCCACGGGTGGAATGCTGAAGGTGAAGCAGGCGCAGGCCGCCATGGAGAACATCCTCGATTTCAAAGGTACGGTTAAATCCGTGGCCACGGATGTGTTCTGGGACGCCGACGCCGACAAGCTCATCGACAACTGGCGCCAGCACAAGGAGGAATGGGACAAAGTGGGTTCGGACTTCGGGTATCATTACCTGGGAAGCGTGCGGACGTATTGCCGAATCGGCCGGGCGTTTGGGGAGGCGATGGTGGAGCTCTTGAAGAAGAACTCCGAAAGGACGGGCTGATCTAATGGCTGGACACCGAAACATCAATGTATTGCGTGAGAAGATGGGGCCGCAGCGTGTGGCCAAGGCCAAAGCCCGCGCCAAGGAAATACAGGCCGAGATGCTGCTGGCCGAGTTGCGCAAGCTGGAAGGCGTTACCTAGGTGGAGCTGGCGGAGAAATTGGGCATCAGGCAGCCCGCGGTTTCCCAACTTGAGCAGCAGGACGACATGCAAGTCAGCACGTTACAGCGGATCGTGAAGGCGCTGGGCGGAGTTCTGGAAATCACCGTGCGCCTACCCGGCGGGGAATACCGGCTGGGACAGTTCAACAGCCCGGCATTGAGGGATCGCCAATAAGACAAGCGGTTCGATGCGTGCGTCTCTGGTTCTTCGCACTGAGGGGATGTTTCAACCCGGATCGACGGGCCGGGCTTCCCTCTTCCTGCGGCTACGATTGCGGGTCAACAAAGAGCGATCGCCGGAATGTGCGACAGAGATACTGTCGAAGGTGGCATCGTACTCTCAGGCCCGGAATTCCCGCCCTTAACAACGGTGCAAAATTCCATCTCGCCAGCCGTCCCGCACACTGGCAAGATCATTTGCCCGTGCCACTCCAAGCATGGAGCGGGCCTTGTGATTAGGCACGCCGCCGTTTCACTGGGAACAGGCTGGGCCTCGCTGGAAGCATCACCGGTTTGCCAAGTTTATAGCCCCGCGGTCCCTGCTCGATGGCTACCACCGCTCCGAATACAGTGCCATCGGCTCCCTCTATGTGGCAGTAACCCGCCTCGTACATCCGATCTGGTGCTTTTGCGAACACAACCCGAGCCGGACAGCAGACGCCACATACTTCGTAATCATCCTTGCCAATAGCCTGGGAAAGGGCCTTAATCACCTTCGGCCAAGTCTTGTCTCGCCATAAATTGAGCACGTCTGCGTTCTTGTCGCGGCGCGGCAATGGCTCAAGCGCTGCCATCGGCAGGTCGTCATCTTGGCTCGGTGCAGCGAAGTTGAAAAGGTGCAATTCACCATCCATGCCAATCGCCCCAGCAAAGGTGGAGAAGCCGCCCTGTGCGATAAGGTTGTCTTTCAGCACGAGCAGAAGTCCATCGAAGATCTTCTGGGTTGATTGGTTCATATTTCGGCCAACCTCGCAATACCACGGCGCGTCTCTTCGTTTCCGCGTGGCGAACCCGACTTCGTTGCACGTTACAACTGCCAGGGCTCCCGATATGCGCGACCGAGCATTCGGCTGGCCGCTTCGTCGCCGATGATCTGTTCGGTTTTCGCGTCCCACTTGATCTTCCGGCCCAGGAGCATGGCGATCTGGCCGAGGTAGGCCGGGCTCATGGATCGCTGGGCGATCTCGCAGTCGGCGATGGTCAGGCGACGGGAGCGGACGCAGTCGAGGAACTCGCGCTGGTGGCCGGGGGAACGGAGGAGGTTGATCTTCTTGGGGGCGTCGGCCAGCTTCATGAGATCCTTGGGGAAGGTCTCGAAACCGCCGCGGTCGACCCAGACCCAGCCGTCGGGGCCGATCCACTTGGCGCCGCTGCGGATGTCGTTGTGGCCGCCGGCGATGGTCATGGTGATGTCGTTGGGATACTTGCAGGTGATGCGGTATCTGCTGGCCGAGTTGTAGAGGCCGGTTTTGCGGTATTCGCCAACGCCTTCGACTTCGAGCGGGCCGCCGAAGGTGTCGATGCCCATGCCCCAGTGGGCGATGTCGCAGTGGTGGCCGATCCAGTCGGTGAGTTGGCCGCCGCCGTAGTCGAGGTTCCAGCGCCAGTCGAAGTGGACGATGCCCTGCGAATAGGGAGCCCATGGCGCCGGACCCAGCCAGCGATCCCAGTCAAACCCCTCGGGCGGATTCTCGGGCCTGAGCGGCCGGTTGTCATCGCCGCCGCCGGAAGGCAGGCCGACCTCGACCGTATGCACCTTGCCAATGTAGCCGTTGAGCACCAGTTCAGCGCCGGCCCGGAAGTTGCCCTGCGAGCGCTGCCACGATCCGGTCTGCCAGATTCGGCCATACTGCCGCATGGCGCTGCAGATCGCCCGGCCTTCGACGATCGAGTGGGCCAGGGGTTTCTCGCCGTAGATGTCCTTGCCGTGGCGGGCGCCGATGACGGCGGGAATGGCGTGCCAGTGGTCCGGCAGCGCGATGGAGAGGGCGTCAATCTTGGGGTTGGTGACCACATCCATGAACTCGGGCGTGCCGATGCAGTCCTGGTTCTTGTAGTGGTTGTTGATGGTGCTGACCGCGCCCTGGAGGTGCAGCTTGAAGATGTCGCAGGCCATAATGATCTGCGTATCGCCCTGGCCGAGGAATGAGTGCATGTTGCCCGTGCCCATGCCGCCGACGCCGACGCAGCCCATGACGATGCGTTCCGACGGCGCCGGCCGGCCGGCTTTGCCGAGGGCCGACGCGGGGATGACCATCGGGGCCGCGACGGCGGCCGAGGCGGCGGCGAGGAACGAGCGTCGGGAAAGACCGGTGCGGGAATTGGGCGAGTTACTCATGGTGATTGTTATACTTCGGAGAAGCGGGGTTGTGGAAGGGTTCGCAGTACCGCCTTCAGGCGGTTGTGAATGCAAAGTGAAAAATGAAAACTGCAAAATAGAATGCAGAATGCTCGAATGCGGAATGCAGAATCCGGACCCTGACGGCATTTCTGGACATTCGCGTGTGGTGCTGGCGTAATATGCCGTGATCTGGTGTGATGCCGGCGGTGGTCGTGTAAGTGGGGCCAGCGTCCCCGCTGGCCTTTTGGATCGTGATGGTCTTCCGGGCCAGTGAAGACGCTGGCGCCACTTGAATCGAAAGTCGCAAGGAATTCATTATGCAGCATCGTCTCTCCATATTGCTCTGCGTCAGTGCCGTCACTCTTGGCATGATTGTGTTCTGTTTCAACGTGCTCGCCGCCGCGCCGGACGGCGAGCAGAACTGGCCGCAGTGGCGGGGCCCTTTGTGTTCGGGCGTGACGCCGGGCGGTGATCCGCCGACAGTGTGGAGCGAGTCCAAGAACATCCGCTGGAAAGTGAAACTACCCGGCCAGGGCACTTCCACGCCGATCATCTGGAACAACCTCGTGTTTGTGACGGCCGCGATTCCCACGAATCAAAAGGCCCCGCCAGCCGAACCGGCCGAGCCCAAGCCGAATATCCCGGCCGCCATGGCGGGCATGATGAGCGCTCCGCCCGATGTCGTCTATCATTTTGTGCTCTTCTGCATCGACCGCCAGACCGGCAAGGCGCTCTGGCAGAAGATCTGCCGCGAAGCCGTGCCCCACGAAGGCCATCACCGCGACCATGGCTACGCGTCGCATTCGCCCGTGACTGACGGCAAGCATGTCTACGCCTGGTTCGGCTCGCGCGGGCTGCATTGCTTCGACCTCGATGGCAATCTCAAGTGGCAGAAGGATCTCGGCCGGATGAAGATCAAGATGAGTTTCGGCGAAGGCTCGTCGCCGGCGCTGTACGACAACGCCATCATCATCAACTGGGACAACGAAGGCACTTCCTTCATCGTCGCCTTCGACAAAGAGACCGGCGCCGAACTCTGGCGTCAGACACGCGACGAGACGACCTCCTGGGCCACGCCGCTGGTCGTGCGAAACGCGGAAAAGCTCCAGGTTGTCACCTCGGCCAGCAAAAAGATCCGTTCGTATGACTTTGTGACCGGGCAGCAACTGTGGGAATGCACGGGGATGACCGCCAACGTCATACCCAGTCCCGTCGCGGCCAACGGCATCGTCTATTGCCTGAGCGGCTTCCGGGGCAACGCACTGCTGGCCATCCGCCTCGGCCGCAGCGGCGATCTCACCGGCACCGACGCCATCGCTTTCTCCATCAAGAAGAACACGCCCTACGTGCCGTCGCCATTGCTCTACGACAACCGCCTCTACTTCTTCTCCGGCAACGCCGCCACGCTGACGTGCCTGAACGCCGCCACCGGCGAGCCGTTCTATGGCGCGCAGCAGGTTGATGGGCTCGAAGGCGTGTACGCCTCGCCGGTCGGCGCGGGCGGCCGCGTGTATCTTGTCGGCCGCAACGGCACATCCGCGGTGATCAAGAACGCGGACAAGTTCGAAGTTCTCTCAACCAACCGCCTCGGCGACCGCATCGACGCCTCGCCGGCGATCGCGGGCAAGGATCTCATTCTTCGCGGGCAACAATCGTTGTACCTCATCAGTGAACAGTAAAGATACATTAGTAGTTCGGCGCACGGCGCGGCGGGTTTTCCTGGAACGTCGTAAGCTGTCCGTTTCACGGCGGTAGTCATGCTGAGTCGCCACGGGCCTTTGGCCCACCCGCATGGAATGGAAGACTTCGAAACTGTCATTCCGATATCTGTCGTTTCATGTGGCGGGCCCAAGGCCCGTGACGGCGCGGGATAACGGTTTGTGCCCCGGACGACATTCCCGGGAGATGGTCAGACCCTGCCCGGGGTCTGCCCGGGCGTGGGCATATTTCCGGGCATTTCATCGAAACCACAAGGCGTCATCCCGAGCGTACTCGCGAGGGATCTGGCCTCGAAGTCCAAAGTCAGATTCCTCGCGAGTACGCTCAGAATGACAACCGTCGCAGTGGAAACAACTTACAGATGGCCCGGGTTTCTGGTCACACCCCCTGCCCGCTGCTCAACATCTTCCGTAAACAAACCGCCCGGGCCGGGATATGTTGAACTGACGGCGATTGCGGCGCATCACGCCCATGGCCCGGAGACTGATTATGTTGTCGAAAAGCCACATTCGTAGTGCTTTCACCCTTGTTGAACTTCTGGTGGTGATCGGGATCATCGCGCTTCTGATCTCCATTCTTCTGCCGGCGCTCGCCAGGGCGAAGAACTCGGCGGGACGAGTTCAATGTGGCAGCAACCTCAGGCAACTGGGCATGGCCATCATGCTTTATGCCAATGACAACCGCGGCTACGCGCCGTTGCCGGCCTCGGGAGACGTCGGACACCAGCCCGACGACTTCATTTACTGGCAGGGAACGTACGTCAATACCGTCGGCGCGTTCGAACAAGGCCCGCTTGTGAAGTATCTGAAGGTCGCAAGCGACAAGGCCCGCAACATCTTCCGTTGCCCGATCGACACCGCCGCGTTGAACCGCACCGCGCAACCCGGCCGCCCGGACCCCTACCCCTTCAGTTTCAGCATGAACCAGAACTTCATGTACTACGACACCCCGGGCAATTTCTGCGCTCCCGATCCCACCAGCCTTCGCAACAAGTTCACCAAGGTCCATTTGTCCGCACAGAAGATACTGCTGGTCGAGGAAGACGAGACCAGCATCAACGATGGCCGCTGGGTTCCCGGATCGTGGAACGGCGGCATCTACTCTGACAAGGTGACCGCCCGTCACAGCGGCAAAGGGTCGATCCTGTTTTGCGATTTCCATGTCGACCTGCTCTCGGCTCAGGAAGCGGGAACCCACCCGGAAATGAACGACCCGTTCTCGGACTAAACGCGATTGCCCTGACACTCTCGCAAAGGACTGGCCACATACAATTGGCCACGCTGCAAACGACAGCGGGCGCGCCGGGTAGATAAGGGTGGAAGACCGATCCGCGAACTGAACCTGGAGCAATATAATGAAACCGAGCCAACTCCGTCGGGCCGTGCAATATGGCGTATTGAGTATGTTTCTGGCCGCCGTCGCCGCGAGTTTCGGGCCGGCGGTACGAGCCGCCGAGACCGAGGGCGTTTTCGACATCGCCAAGCGACTGGGCCGCGGCGTGAACGTGATCGGCTACGACCCGCTGTGGAAAGACCGGACACGAGCAAGATTCCAGGCCGAGCATTTCAAACTGATTCACGAGGCCGGGTTTACGCATGTGCGGATTCCCCTGCATCCGTTCCGCGATGCCAGACGTGGTGAAGGCGATAAGATCGGCGAGGATTATCTCAAGACCATGGACTGGGTCGTGGAGCAGACCCGGGCCAACAAGCTGATGGTGATCCTCGATTTCCACGAGTTCCAGACGATGGCGAAAGACCCGGCCGCCAACAAGGATCGGTTCCTGGCGATGTGGGGCCAGATTGCCGAGCGATACAAGGACCAAGCCGACGACGTCGTGTTTGAGATTCTCAACGAGCCCAACGGCACGCTGACGCCGGAGTTGTGGAATCAGTACCTGGCCGATGCGCTGGCGGTGATCCGCAAGACCAATCCCAAGCGCGCGGTCATCATCGGCCCGGCCCAATGGAACAACATCAATCAGCTCGACAAGCTGGTCCTGCCCGAGCAGGACCGGAACATCATTGTGACGGTTCACTATTACAG
>JBEKVL010000104.1:0-11652 GCA_049514055.1 Tepidisphaeraceae bacterium
TTGGAGGCTGCGACACACCGCTGCGATAAGCGGGCGGCGGGGCAATGCCAACCTGACAGGCGGCCAGGATGCCGGCAAGAACGAAGCCGATCACGGGATAGCGAGCGATGCGCGGCCTTGTCGGCGGAACATCGCCTGGTCCCTGCATTTGTTTCGGCGCTTGCCAGATGACCAGGATTGCCAGGACCACACCGGTGAAATGAGCGGCCATGCAATAAGGACAAAAGGCCCGCACAAGCCATCTCTGCACGATGGTGAACCACACGGCGCTTCCGGCAGCGGCGCTGGCCAAAACCAGTATCACACGCCAGGCCAGCTTCCGAACTGGCGACGATACGCCCGGGCCAATGGCCAGGCCCGCGAGGAGAATTGCCAAGTACGTACCCACGGCCAGGCCGCTGACCGGCAGCACCCCGCCGATCGTCGACCAGCGACTGCTGAGGATCTGGTCGCATGAACTGCCACCACCACAGCCGATGGCCGCTCCCAGGAGAGCGTGCCAACTCAGGTATACGCTGAGGGCAAGCCCAAGCAGGCTCAGGCCCATCACGGTCCAGCGCCACCACGGCCAGGACGGGCGCGTGCGACTGATTTCATCGCGAGCAGTCAAAGCTGGATCCTTCTCAACGGCGTTACTGAGGCCGCCGGTTGTACTGGTTCGGCGCGCCGGGCGTGGGAACATTGCCGGCAACCTGCGCGCCGGCGGCATGGGCCTTGGTCAACGGGGCGCTGAAGGTGATGCCGGTTCCGGCAATCTGTGCGCCGGCCGCGTGCGCGTTCTTCAGGGGCGCGGTGACCGTAATGGACGCTCCACCGCCACCGGGTCCGCGGCCTCTGCCGAATCCGCCGGTAACCGAAGCGACGACGGCCGTTTCCTGATTCGCGCCGCTGTCGATGGTGATGGTCTGGCCGGGCGCAAAGCCTATGGCCATCGCGACCGGAATCGTTGTCGCGCCAGCGGCCGTTGCAGAGCCGGCCGTCGTGGCGCCGGAGGTTCCGACCGTGGCGATCTCGGCCGTCTCGCGGTTGTCGCCGGAATCAAGAATGATTGTCTGGCCGATGGCGAAGTCGGCAACGCTGACGACCTTGATGTTGTTCGCAGCGGCGGCCGAATCGGCCGCGAGAGTCGTGGCGGTCTGCAACAGGAAATCCCGGCCGTTGTTGTCGGTGTCGGCGCCATCGGGGAAACGGCCGGCGCTCCGGTATGGCGTGGCGGCCGGACCACCCCGGCCGCCGAATCCTCCAAATCCTCGTCCACCGGGTGCAGGTGCGAAGCTGCCGCCTTTACCGGCGCCGGATTCGGCTTGGTAACCCTCGGAAGCCCACGGATCAACCAGGCCGCCGTAGTTGAGACTATCCACAACGAGCCCGGCCGCATCGCGCAGCACCATACTGCCGGCGCCGCCGAGTGCCGGGCCGCCGAACCACTGATTGGGCTGTGGCGACCCCTGATAGCCAGCCGTGGTGACGGCCGCGTCGCGAACGACTGCGTTGATCTCGTGGTCGTTGTCCAGAGGCCTGTCGAGCGTGATGCCCGTGCCCAGCGGCAGGATGGGCTCGTTGCTCGAGTGGGCAAAAGCGGAGGCCGGCTGGAAGGTGATTCCCGTGCCTCGGATGCTAAAGGGGATGTTGGCCGAATGATTGAACTTCAGCGGCGCCTCCAGGTCGAGGCCCGTGCCGACATCGCCGCGGCGGGCGTTGTTGGGGTTGAACGCCGACTGCGTGCCGACTTTCTTGACGGTGACGGTTTCGACGCCGTGGCCGACGCTGTCAATGTCCAGGCGAATCTTGTCGCCGGCGGAAATATTGGCGACGGAGGAGACCTTGATGTTGGTGTCACCGGTTTTCGCATCGGCGGCCAGCCAGGCCTGTGTGCCGGGCTTGCCGACAGAGGTTACTGTGACGACTTCGTATTTCTCCAGCGCCAGCGCGACGGTGGGATAGGTAGCGCCATAGCCAATGCCGATCTTCTGGCCGACTTCAACCGCCAAACCGCCGGGCGCGCCAAACGGCCCGCCCGGGCCCGGAGGCGCGGTGAACGGCACGTTGGTTGAGCCGACGGGAATGGTGATCACCGGGCCATCCGGAAGTGGCTGCCAAAGCGTAGTGCCTGGGCCGGCTGCCGTCCCGAGACTGGCGATCTTGCGCGTTTCCACAGCCGAGCCGGTGTCGATCTCGATCGTGTCGCCAACATTCATCCCTGCGACACTGCGGACGTGGATGATGGTGTCGCCTTTCTTTGCCGCGGCGGACAGTCCGGAGTTGGAGAGGCCGAGCAGGTAGAAGCCCTTGGCCGCCAGCTTCGTCCCGGCCGGGACTTTCACAGCGGAGAACACGGGTTGCTGGGTCGGATGCTGCGTCAGACTCCAGTTGGAAATATCGACTTCGGCGGAGCCCGCGTTGTAGAGCTCGATGAACGTGCTCGTCGGATTGGCTGGCGAACCCGAGCCGGCGAACTCGTTGATCTTGACCGGGCTGACGCTGCGCACCTTCTCGGCCAGGATCTCGGATCGCGCCTGGCCGGCATCAGTCCAGGACGCTGTGCCGACCAGATCGCCGTTGAACGCTGCCGGCCCGGAGGTGACTTTGAATGTTGCGCTGACGGTAGAGCCCGGCGCAACGGCGTCCGCGAACGCCTTCGCCGGGTCGGCAGAGCCAGTGACTACGGAGGTCCAGCCCGACGGAACGGTGATGCTCAACTTCAGACCCGTCACCGGTTTGCCCGTGGTGTTGGTGAACGTCACGGCTGTGTCCTGCGACGAGCCCGGCGAGAACGTCTGCAGGCCCGGCGGCGTTGCGGTTGCCGACGCCGGCGCGATGCTCAGTCGCTGCACGTCATATCGGGCTGCCACGACATTGGCCTGAACCTTCTGATTGAGTTCCTTTGTCGGGAATGTGCCGGCGGCCGTCATGGCGCCTTCGTAGAAGGTGCCCTGCGAACCGATGCTGTTATCGCCGCCGTTGCCCAGGAGAATGGCGCCCTGCTTGCGCATCGGATCGTAGGAGTTGTTGACGCGCGGGCCGTCGAACATGACTTTGAGCTCGCCCTGCTGCGCGTCGCCGCCCATGGATCGCCAGTGATGCGCTTCACCGTCGGCCGTCGCCGTCACGAACCGCCAGGAGATGCTCGGCAGGTCGCGGCAGAACTTGGAGCCATCCGGATTGACGCAGCCGACCAGGTTGTTCTCCTGATCCGTCATGATCCACGGGCCGGACCCGCTGCCCCGATACCAGGCGCCGGCGTTGCCGTAGTAGGTTGTTTCCATGGTGCCGTTGCCGTCGTCGCGGCTGTCGGTTTCGGCATTGCCATAGTCGAAGCAGCAGCCCGAGTTGTAGTGGTGGCCGCTGATGACCCAATATTGCCCCTCCGCCTGATCGTCGACGGCAGTGCCATGGGCGTCGTTCCAGCGCAGGCCCATGCCCGGGGCAATGAAGACGCCGTATGCCTTGTGGCCCATGATCGTGATTGGCGCCATGTCGGCGATGGGAACATTGTTGAACCCGCCCATGGCCGGCCCGCTGAATCCGCCGCGCGGTGCCTGTACGAGGTGATTCCCCTTGCCGGACTGGTCGTAGATGGCGGCGATCCAGCAGTAGGTGTTGGCGCAGAATGCATCCTGGGCGGCCGCGTCGGCGTAACCACCCGCGTCCCCCGCGCTGGGCTGGACCACGCCGACATCCATGGTCTTCCCATCCGACTGGCGCATGACCTGGTAGAGCGGGCCATTGTACGAAGCATAGAGCGCCCGGCTGGTGCTGTGGGCGGCCACAAGCGGACATCCGCCGGCGGCGTAAATATCCCCCGGCCCTTCCGGCCGCGCCGGAACACCGTTGCGTCCCGCCCCGGCCTGCTGGGCCAGGATCAACACGGCGGGCGGCAATATGAATGCCAGGATGAGCGATATCGCTAGATTGATTCTCGTTCTCATGATTTTCCTACGCAATTGGAGGTATCTGTCTTCGCCGTGCCCGTGACCGCCACGGATAACCAGGAAGTAGTATGACCCGCCCCGCCAGTGGCCGCAAGCTGAATACTAACCGGGGGGATATACACCAACGGCATCAATATTCCCTCTCAGACGACTCGGCGGACGGCGAATGTCCGAAAGTCCTCCGACGACCGAGGCATCGCCTGGAATGGCGAGTTGATTTGTCTCAATGGGCAATGAAGGCTATTCTGGCCCGTTACTCTTGGTGCCCATATACCCCGGCGGCAGTGTGATGCCCTGCGCATCCGAAACCGGCCTGAATCCGTTGAGCTCTTGAGGTCCAGATGAGCACGTTGCAGACAGCACAACCTTCCGCCACCGGCGATCGTTTGAAGACACGCGAGTATGTCGGCTACGCGCTGGGTGACACCGCCTCGAATCTCTTCTTCCAGACTTTCAACATCTTCCTCACCTATTACTACGTCGATATCTGGGGCATCTCCGCCGCGGTGCTCCTGTGGATGATGCCCATCGTTCGCATCATCGGCAGCCTGGACGATCCGATCATCGGCCTGGTCGCCGATCGAACCAACACCCGCTGGGGCAAGTTTCGTCCCTATCTCCTTTGGGGTGCGATCCCTTACGGCCTCTGCGGATATCTGACGTTCGCCGGCCCGGGCTTTGGCCCCGCGGGCAAGATCGTCTACGCCTACGTCACGTATGCGCTGATGTTGACCAGCTATTCGGTCATCAACGTGCCTTACTCGTCGCTGCTGGGGGTGATCAGCCCCTCGTCACGCACGCGTGCCGTGGCCTCGAGCTTCCGGTTCGTGGGCGCGTTCAGCGGAGCGCTGCTCATCTCGATGCTGGTCCGCCCTCTGGTCAGACGCCTCGGCGGTGCCAACGAGGCCGGCCAGGTCAATTACGTGCTGGGCTTCCGATGGACCATGGCGATCTTCGCCGTGGCGTCGGTGATCATGTTCTGGATCACGTTTGCGACGACCAGGGAACGCGTCACGCCGCCGCCCGGGCAAAAGAGCGATGTCCGTGAGGAACTGGGCGAGCTGTTTCGCAACTGGCCGTGGGTCACGATGCTGATCGCATCGATTTTTTCCACGACGTTTACCGCGCTGCGGGCGGGCAGCACACTCTTCTATTTCAAATACGTCGTGGGCGACGACGGCAAGCCGATCCTCCTCGGTCTCGACCGCAGCACGATCTTCCTCACCGTCGGCTCGCTGGGCCTGGTGTTTGGTACGGCGTGCCTTGGCACGATCGCCCGCAAGATCGACAAGAAGCACTGCGCTGTCGTGTTGAGCGTTATCACGGGGGTCTGTTTCGGCGCTTTCTACTTCCTGCCCAGGGACTGGTACGGCGTCATGCTGGCCCTTAACGTGCTGGCCCAGTTCGCCGCGGGACCCACGTCCGCGCTCACCTGGGCCCTCTACGGCGACGTCGCCGACTATGGCGAATGGAAATTCGGCCGCCGATCCACGGGACTGGTCTATTCGGCGTCGCTGTTCGCCATCAAGACCGGCATGGTCGTCGGGGGATTTCTCCTGCCGCTGTTTCTCGACCAATTCGGTTATGTGAAAGACGCTACGCAGACCGGCCCGGCGCTGTTGGGCATCACACTCGCTTTTTCCATCGTGCCGGGGGTCATTGCTCTGCTCAAAGCCGGCGCGATCATGATGTATCCGTTGAACCAGAAGCGAGTGGATGAAATCGAGCAGGAACTGGCCGCGCGCCGCGCGGTCGCCACTGCATGAAACGGAGGATCGTATGACGACCATCCAGAATCCCATCCTCCGTGGCTTCAACCCCGATCCTTCGATCCTGCGGGTCGGTGACGATTACTACATCGCGACCTCCACCTTCGAGTGGTATCCCGGCGTGCAAATCCACCATTCCAGGGACCTGGTGCATTGGCGGCTGCTCACGCGGCCGCTGCGACGGGCGAGCCAGTTGGATATGCGCGGCGATCCCGATTCCTGCGGCATCTGGGCGCCGTGCCTGACCCACGCCGATGGCCTGTTTCATCTGGTCTACACCGACGTGAAGCGCTATGGTCGAACCTCGATCGGCGGCGTGTCTAACGCCTCCCTGCGGGACTTCCACAACTATATGGTGACCGCCGATCGCATCGACGGCAACTGGTCCGAGCCTGTCTACCTGAACAGCAGCGGCTTCGATCCATCGCTCTTCCACGACGAGGATGGGCGGAAGTACCTGCTCAACATGCTCTGGGACCATCGCCCCGGCCAGACTCGCTTCGCTGGCATCGTCCTGCAGGAGTACTCGCCGCGCGAACGGAAGCTGGTCGGACAACGTCGCGTGATTTTCCGCGGCACATCCATCGGCTTCACCGAAGCGCCGCACCTGTACAGGCACGGCGGATACTATCACCTGATGGTCGCGGAGGGCGGCACCTTCTGGGGCCACGCCGTGACGATGGCCCGGTCGCAGCAGATCGACGGGCCCTACGAGTTGCATCCCGACACGTACATCCTGACCGCGCGCGATCGACCGGACCGCGCCCTGCAGCGCGCGGGGCATGGCTCCTTGGTCCAGGCGCAGGATGGCCAGACCTACATGGCCTACCTGTGCGGCAGGCCGTTGCCCAATCGCGGCCGCTGCGTTCTCGGGCGGGAGACCGCGATCCAGCAGATGGTCTGGTCCGAGGATGGCTGGCTCCGCACCGCCGACGGGCAGGGGGTGCCACAGGTCAGCACCCCGGCACCGAACCTGACGGCACATCCGTTTCCGGCAGCGCCCGCGCGCGAAGATTTTGACTCGACGGACCTGCCCATCGACTTCCAGTGGCTTCGCTCGCCGTACCCGGAGCGGCTCTGGAGCCTGAGCGAGCGTCCCGGCTTTCTGCGCCTCTTTGGCCGGGAGACCCTGGGCAGCCCCTTTGAGCAAGCGCTGGTGGCCCGCCGCCAGCAGGCCCAGTGCTTCTCGGCCTCGACGCGCATGGAATTCCAACCGGAGCATTTCCAACAGGCCGCGGGCCTCATGTTGTACTACCACGCCACTAAGTTCCACTACCTGTTCATGGCGCAGGATGAAACGGCGGGCCGTCATCTGCGTGTGATGTCGTGTACGCCGGATGTGGGCGACAGCCAGAGCGCGCCGATTCCGCTGCCGTCCGGCACGGGCAACGTCGAGCTGCGCATGGACGTGGACTACGATCGGCTGATCTTCGCCTGGCGCCTGCCCGGCCAGACATGGCACGTCCTGCCGCAGGTCTTTGACGCAAGCATCGTTTCCGACGAATGCGGCCCGCCGACCCTGCCCAACTTCACCGGTGCCTTTGCCGGCGTCTGCTGCCAAGATGGCGCGGGCACGCGCCGGCCGGCGGATTTTGACTATTTCGAGTATCGCGAGCGGGACTACCAAGTTAGGCCGGTCCTGGGGTAGTCGGGCGCGAGCCACGGGCGCGTGGTGGCGCGCTGACAAACGAAGGCCTTGGAATCAAGCCCGGGCGGGCCAATCACGCCAACTGTCATGTGGCAGAGAAGTAGCAGAGAATCCGTGCAAAAGCACCGTAAACCCTGTAAAATATGGAAAATATGAAGTGACCCAGGTGGTTGCTCTGGCGCGTCTAAGTCAAGCTGTAGTCGTTAGTTGCGGTTCTCGTCGTGCGGATGAATTATCCGGCCTACGGAGCCGAAGGTGGCAGGTTCGACTCCTGCAAGCTGCATTAGGATTGACAAGGGTTTACGAACATACCCCTGTCGGGTCTGTACTAAGTTCCGTACCAAATAAGCGGCTCCCCGCCGCAGCAACGACGGGGAGCCGAGCGAGACCTTGCGGTCAAGCCCTGTGTTTCATGGTTTTGATCGGAGGTCTGTATGTCGCGTCCCAACAAGATCTGGTTCCGTCGAGACACCGGCTGGTGGATGGTCACCCTCGGGGGTACGAAGCTGCGCCTGGCCCAGGGCCGGGAGAACAAGAAAGCGGCTGAACAGCGGTTTCACGAGTTGAAAGCCGTTTCGCCTCAGGCTCCCGAGGTGCCCACTGCGCGAGTGGCCGACATCATCGAGGCGTTTCTCAACTGGGCTGAACGTCATCTCAGCCCGGAAGCCCAGCGAAATCTGAAGTGGTATGGCCAGATGTTCGCCGAGCGATGGTGAAACCTGTTGGTGGCAGAACTCAAGCCCACTCGATCCACCTGCTACCATATCCCCAGTCTCAAGGAGCAATCATGCATCATTGGTTTCGTCTGCTTGCAATTGCTGCGCTGGTTGAATTGGTCGGATTCCTGCCCGCGCAGGCCGGTCCCAAGGTGGAATACGAGAAGGAAACCCTCGACAACGGCCTCCGCGTCATCTACGCGCCGCTCCGCCAGACGCCGGTGATCCAGGTCCGCGTGGTCTACTTCGTCGGCAGCCGAGACGAGCGCCCCGACCGCCAGGGCTTCGCCCACATGTTCGAGCACATGATGTTCCGCGGGTCCCTCCATGTGAAGCCCGAAGAGCACATGCGCCTCGTCAACGACGCCGGCGGCATCTGCAACGCCTTCACCCACTGGGACCAGACCGTCTACCACGACACCCTCCCGGCCAACCACCTGGAAATGGCCCTCTACCTCGAAGCCGACCGCATGGCCAGCTTCAAGGTCACCGAGGACATTTACCGCATCGAACGCGGCGTCGTCGCCAAGGAATGGGGCATCTCCAACAACCAGCCCTACTTTGCCGCCATCCAGGACGGCCTCCGGTCGCTCTACACCAAGCACAGCTACCGCTGGATGCCCATCGGCGACATGGACCACCTCAAAGCCGCCCCCGTCAGCGACCTCCAGGAATTCTTCAACCGCTACTACATTCCCAACAACGCATGCCTCATCGTCGCCGGGGATTTCGACACCGCCGCCGCCAAGGCCATGGTCCGCAAGTATTTCGCTTGGATCCCCGCCGGCCCCGCCATCGTCCGCAACATTCCCCAGGAACCCGAACAGACCGAAGCCCGCCGCGTGGAACTCAAGCACGAAGTCCCTCTCCCCGTCGTCGGCATCGGCTATCACCTGCCAGCCTGGAAGTCCGACGACCACCAGGCCCTTTCGATGGTGGCCGCCATCCTCGGCGGCGGCGATTCCAGCCGACTCAGCGAACAACTCGTCACCGGCAAGGATCCTCTCTGCGTCATGGCAGTCGCCACCACGATGAAGCTTTACGACCCCGGCCTCTTCGTCGTCGGCGGCGCCGTGCTCCCCACCAAAGACCCGGCCGCCGTCGAAAAAGCCCTGACCCAGGCCGTTGCCGACATGGTCGCCAAAGGCCCCACCCAGGCCGAACTGGACAAGGTCCGCACATCCGCCCGCATCGAACTGCTCAATAGCCGCAAGACTGCCGAGCAGGTGGCCACCCAACTCGGCAGCGAGGAAGTCTTCGGCGACGATGCCGAACGCGTCAACAAGGAACTGGCCGAGATCGAGGCGCTCAAGATCGAGGACTTGCAGCGCGTGGCCGCCAAGTACCTCAAGCCCGAGCGATCCACGACCATCCGCGTAACTCCCGACTTGTTGGGCAAACTCCTGGGCAAGAGCACACCCCCCAAGACCACCGACATCGAAAAAGCCCCCGTCGTTCATTCGCCCAACCCCGTTGCTCCCCGACCGGTGACTTTCCCCGCCGGTTATCCCGAGCATCCCCCCATGTCCGCCTCCGCCGCCACGCCCAAGTTCGCCAAGGGCACCGAGGCCACCGTCAACGGCGTCCGCGTGATTGCCATGACCGACTCGCGTCTGCCGTTCGTCAATTGGAGCCTGATCATGCGGCGCGGCGCCTACAGCGAGCCCGCCGGCAAAACAGGCCTCGGCCGCATCACCGCCGAAATGGTCCGCCGCGGCGCCGCCGGCCTGGGCTTTATGCAGCTCAACAAAGACCTCGAATCCCGCGGCATCTCCCTCGTCGCTTCGTCATCCGGCGACCACACCACCCTCGAAGGTTTCTGCACCGTCGAACAGCTCGACCACGCCCTGACTCGCGCGCGCGAAACACTTCTTCAGCCTGATTTCCCGGCTGACGAGCTCGACAAGCTCAAAGCCTCCGAACTCGCCTCTCTCGACAACGAACTGGCCGACCCCGCCGGCGTTGCCGGCCGCGAGCTGACCACCCTCCTCTTCGGCAACTCGCCTCTGGGCCGCCTGCGCACCAAAGCCTCCGTCGGCGGCATCGCGCTGGGCGATGTTAAGGCGTATTACAAGGAAACCTACCGCCCCAACGACGCCCTCCTGCTCTTCAGCGGCGACATCACCCTCGACCGCGCCAAGGAACTGGCCGGCAAACTGCTGGCCGGCTGGGAACCGGGCAGTCTCCCGGCCGTCGACTACAAGCTCCCCTCCCTTCCCGACAAACGCCACATCGTCATCATCGACAACCCCAAGGGCGCCCAGAGCATCGTCCGCATGGGCATCCTCGCCTACAACAACCGCGACCCGCTCATCTTCGCCGGCTCGGCCGCCAGCACCATTCTCTCCTCCGGCATCGAGTCGCGCATGGGCAAGGCCATCCGCTCCACCAAGGGCTACGCCTACTACGCCCGCGGCATCTTCTCTCCCGACCGCCAGAGCGGCACCTTCAACTGCGCCACCGAAACCGCCTTCGACACCACCGGCCCCACCATTTCCGCCATGTTCGACGTCATCCGCGAAATGAAGACCACCGACGTCACCGCCGACGAACTCGCCGCCGCCAAGAGCCGCGCCGCCGGCCAGATGCTCATGGGCATGCAGACCATCGAACAGCAGTCCGGCTACCGCACCTCCTCCATCCTCAACGGCTACTCCGACGACTACTACGACCTCTATCCCACGAAGATCGGTCAGGTCACCCCCGCCCAGATCCGCGAAGTCCTCACCCGCTACGCCGACGACGCCAAATTCGCCATCGTCGTGGCGGCCCCCGCCGAAAAGGTCAAGGCTCAACTGGAAACCCTCGGCGAGGTCAAAGTAGTCCCCATGCCGGCGAAGCGGTAGAGACGGATTTCTGGGCGAGAAGACGGCTACACTACCGGCATGGACGGACACCACCTGCGTCCTGGCCGAAGCGATGATCGGGCTTGCCAGCGGTGGGCGCGCCGCCAATACTGGCGCCTCGGACCTCGCATCGCGGCCCTTCACAACCAGTTACGGGACACGATGCTGCTGACGCAGGGGATCGCCACAAGGCCGCCACAAACCGAAGCGATCTTCGCACATTGCCGAAGAACTGCCGGTCCAGAGAATGGGCGCCCCCTTCTCTGGCGGATGATTGAACGAAATCCCCCAGACGTTTCCCATGCAAAGGAACGCGTTTCAGACGCACTGGTGTCAGCACTTGAAATCCCGCCCCTGATCCTCCCGCGAGGGTTCAGAGCGGATCCTCTGCTTTCGTCGGCGGGTTTTATTCCCCGCTGCCGCGATGATCCGAGTAATCGTCTCGTTGCCGATACGCTCGAGGGCGACTGGAATGACAAGCTGCGGGCCTTGGCCAAGGCACGGGAGGAGAGGGAGCGTGGGCGAAAGGAGGACCAACTCGTCCTCGATGACGCCATCCGCAAACGACTTATGACGATGACCACAGACTTCCAGAAGCTCTGGGCCGATCCGGGCACGCCAAACCACCCCCTTTCCCCCACGCCGCCAAGGGGGCCTGGAGGGCAGCCACGCCGGGTTGTCAGGGGTTCACATTCTCAGAACCAGGCTCCGATGCGCGTGGGCCGGCGGCGGCACCCACGG
>JBEKVL010000105.1:0-11641 GCA_049514055.1 Tepidisphaeraceae bacterium
CAACGACTCCGGCGGGGGGATGTATAATTCGTCCGGCAACCCGACAATTCGCAACTGTGCTTTCAATGGGAATCTTGCTGCCAATGGCGGCGGCGTCTACAACAGCACTTTTTCCAGCCCGACGCTGGTCAATTGCACGTTCAGCGGCAACGTGGCGTCCGCCTACGGCGGCGGGTTGTACAACCTATCCTACCCAACCGTCGCCAATTGCACGTTCATTGGGAATTTAGCCACCACCAACGGTAATGCGGTGTACAACTCCTCCTCCAATCCAACGATGGCCAACTGCATCATCTGGGGCAGTGGCACCACACCGATCTACAACAGTTCCAGCACGCCGGTGATCACCTATAGCGACATCCAGGGCGGCTACACCGGCACCGGCAACATCAATGCCGACCCGGTATTCGTCCACAATCCTTCGGCCGGTTCTGACGGCAAGTGGGGGACAGCGGACGATGACTACGGAAATCTGCAACTGCAATGCACCTCGCCTTGTATCGACGCGGGGAAGAACTCGGCCGTGCCAGGGGGAATCACCACTGATATCGCCGGGGCGCCGCGATTCGCCGATCTGCCCGGCGTTCCCGATACGGGCCTGGGCACGGCTCCAATCGTCGATATGGGGGCGTATGAACTGGCTCCGCTAACGGTCACGCTGGCCGGGACGGCTGGTAACGACAACTATTACGCGAACCTGTCCACCGACCACTCCACGCTTCAACTATGGACCACGGCCAGCCCGGCCGGTAATCCGGCTTATACGTATGCCATGCGTACATTGGGCTCTTGTGGAGTGTTGGGTAACGGTGGCAACAACACGCTGACCCTCGATGTCTCCAACGGCGTGCCGCCCGTCGGTCTGACTGTCACGGCCGGTGATGGGAGCGATACGCTCATCTTGACCGGCTTCTCCGCGACGAACACTGTCGACATTCGGCCGACTCAGGTCCTCGTCAATTCGGCCGTCGTGACCACGTCCAGCGTCGAAACGATCCTCCTGGATGCCCCGGCCGGCGGCACGCTGGGTCTGGCTTCCCTCACACTGTCGCAGCCGGCTGCACTGGTCGCGGGGAAGAACCTCGCGCTGCGGGCCGGCTCGCTCAGCATCACCGGGGCCGGATCACTTGATCTGGCCGGGAACAGCATGATTCTCGATTACAGCAGTTTGCCGATGGCTCAGGTTCAGCAGTGGATCAATACCGGGCGGATGGGACTGACGCCGGCGCTGAAGACGACGGCAACTGTCGCGGGCGGGACGGCGACGCTGGGCATGGCGGACAATGCGATGATCCATCTTGCCAGTTTCGCAGGGCAATCGCTGGGTGGGGTGTTCAACCAGTTGCTCATCCAGCCGACGGTGGCCGGGGATGCGAATCTCGACGGTCAGGTCACCCAGGCCGATTACCTGAACATTCTGGCGAACATGGGCCGCACGGGCGCATCGTACTTTGAGGGCGATCTGGACGGTGACGGAATTGTGACGCCCGACGACATCGCGATAGTCTCGGCAAATCTCGGCGCCGGTGTAAGCCTGGCGGCCGGGCCGGCGCTGGCGGCGGCAACACCCGCGGCGGCGAAGACGAGCGCGGCCGCGGCCGGGGCTATGGTGGTGAAGCAAGTGGTGAAGAAGGCTGCTGTCAGGCGGCCGGCATCGAAACCGCAGCCCAAGGCCACGCGGCCGCGAGCGTCGGTCAAAGCGGGGGCGCCGGCATAGGCGCGGCCGCAGCGGTTGGGAATGCTGCCGGATTCCCGCCGGTGGGCACGCCGGCGGTATCCCGTGCGCTTGCCCTGGAAGGCGGCCTCAGCAAACTCACGACACGCCTTGACATTGTTCCCTTGGCCGATAACATGCCCGATTCTTCGCGGACGGGCCTCCGGCCTTCGCGTGATTGTCTGTCTGTGTTTTTTCGTTTGAAGGATTCGACATGAGCACCTATCTGTCCAAGACGGGCGAACTTAAGCCCGAATGGCACGTTGTCGACGCATCCGGGATGGTTCTCGGGCGACTCGCGGCCAGGATCGCCCTGATTCTCCAGGGCAAGCACAAGCCCACCTATACCCCGCATGTTGACACTGGCGACTACGTCATCGTGCTCAATGCCGACAAGGTCAGGGTGACGGGGCGCAAGGCCGAAGTCCTGGCCTACCAGACCTTCACCGAATATCCGTCCGGCCAGAAACTCTGGCCGTACAAGACAATGATCGTCCGCAGGCCCGAGAAGGTTTTCGAAGTGACCGTCCGCCGGATGCTCCCCAAGAGCCGCCTTGGCCGCAAGTTCCTCGCCAAACTCAAGATCTATCGCGGAGCCGTTCATCCACACCAGGCCCAGCAGCCCAAGGAACTGAAGTTTTCGTAACCATTCCAACGCCAAGCCAACGGACTTGAAAACACCATGACCACTGAAACGCTTCCCACGATTGAGACCCCCGCGAAGAAGAAGACCTACATCTGGGGCACCGGCCGGCGCAAGACCTCAGTCTGCCGCGTCCGCATCGCGCCCGGCTCGGGCAAGATCGAGATCAACGGCCGGTCCATCAACGATTACTTCACCAACGAGCGCGATCGCAAGGCGATCTTCGGCCCGCTGGAAGTGACGAACACCGGCGGGAAGCTCGACATCTGGGTGAACACCGACGGCGGCGGCCCGACCGGCCAGAGCGGCGCCCTGATCATGGGTCTGGCCCGCGCCCTCATCAAGTACGACCCGACGACGCTCGACGCCCTCCGCATCAGCGGATTCCTGACCCGCGACTCGCGCATGAAGGAACGTAAGAAATACGGCCAGCGCGGCGCCCGCCGCCGGTTCCAGTTCTCCAAGCGGTAAACCGCTGGACATCACCGACAAAAGGACCCACCCCGGCGCGGGGTGGGTTTTCTTTTTCCGGCACGGTTCAAGTACGCACGGTTTCAGGTCAAACCGAGGGTTCAGGGAAGACCGGGGCCGGGAGATTAGTGCTTTGCCACAGATCGTCTGATGGGCAAAACGACAGACAAGAATGGCTGTCGTACGACCGGCAGGAATGCCTGGCCCGCCGTTCACCCATCAAGTTAACGGTGGTGGAGCATTAGTCACGGCACTTCCGCAACCTCACCCCGCACGGACTTCTGTTCGCCCTCGTGCAGCCAGGCGATGCTGAGCATCGCCGCGATGGCCAGCAGGCCGGCCAGCGCGAAATAGATGCTGTAGCGGTTCCATTGGACGCCGCCGCCACATTTCGCGGTTCCGATCATGTCCAGGATCATGCCCCAGAGGATTGGCGACAGCGCCATGCCCAGGCTTGCGATGACGGTGTACAACGCGAAGAAGTGGTTGCGTCCCATCAGCGGCACGGTGGACATCTGCAACCGGGAGTTGGCCACGGTATACACCGACTGTGCCGCTCCGAAGAGCAGGTTGAGCCCGATCACCAGCGTCACCGAATGATGCGCCACGCCGCTGGAGATCGCCCACCAGCCGGCCGTGACCAGAGCGAAGATCAGCATGGCGGCCGCCAGCGCGAACCGGCTGCCGCGGCCATCCACCAGCCGCGCGGTGGCCAGCGCCGCCACCAGCGAGCCTGCGTTGACCAGCATCGCCAGCCAGATCACCCAGCTCTCCTCCAGCCTCGCCTGTTCCTTGAGGTAGGCGGTCGTGAACACCACCAGCCCCGCCACGGCGGCGGCGTAGAGCAGGTTGAAGACAATGAGCATGAGAAACGGCCGATAGGCAAGCATCGCCAGCCACGGCACGTGATGGCCGGAGGTCCGGAGCGTGTCGGGCGCGGTCACGTCCGGCACGCGGCGGATGTAGAGCAGACTGGCCACGGCGCCGGCGATGCTGATGAGGAAGATGAGCGAGAACTGCCATGGCCGGGGATGCCTGCCCCAGAGCAGCAGTGAAGCGGCCAGCAGTGTGATGAGGCTGCCGATCTGTGCGAAGAGCTGGTCCCGCGACAGGAACCGGCCGCGGATACGTTCCGGTATCAGTTCCGTGATCCAAGGCATCCACGCACCCGAGGTGATGCCGCGGACAAAGTTGAAAGCCGCCAGCAACACGACAATGAGCCACAGGCGGATGGCCGGGCCCAGGAAAGTCAGCAGCGGCACGGCCGCCATGCCGGCAATGAAGAAGATACGAGTGCCCCAGCCGGCCAGGATGAATCGCCGGTAGCCGTACTTCGGCAGGTGCTTGGCCGCGGGGATCTGAAAGACCGTCAGCAGCGGCATGAGCGCACCGAGCAATCCCAGCACGGTGGAACTGGCGTGCAGGGTGGTGGCGTACAATACAATCGGCGGCCCGATGACGATCTGCCAGGAGACCGCGTTGTAGAGCGAGAACATGTTGACATCGGCCGCCCCGGGCGGCAGCGACAGGCGGGTTGAAGTTGGCAGTTCGGTGGGCTTCATGGCAGAAGCCGTGCATTGTCGGCATTGGCGGCGGCGAGGCAACTCACGACGGCCAACGGCGGGAAGACATCGGCAGGGATAGAGGCCCGTTGCCCCTCTGGGAGCAACTCGCCCATTTTCTTTTTGACTCCTGTCATTTTCGTAATATATTGGTAATAGGCCTTTGGCGGGCGCCGGGCCGTACATGTCATTAATTTGGAGGGTAGTTATGAGACGTTCGTTTGCCTGTCGTGTCGTCTATTGTCTTTGCGCCATTCCTTTGCTCGGCTTGGCCAACCTGGCCAGCGCAGGGCTGGTCACGACCGATCCGTCGCTACCCCCTCCGACCGGGGTATATGCGACCTCGACCGGCGGCCAGATCACCTTCAGTAGTGTCTACCTGGGCAGCTACAACCCGATTGTCCTCACCGATATCAATTTGGTTCCCTCGGGCATCAGCCACACCGACATTTCCCCCGACGAACGTGAGCAGTTCACCGCCACCCTCTCCGGGATGGCCTCGGCCGCCGGGGGCTCGGCGTTTTCATTCACAGGCACCGGTCCCGCCGTTATGCTGGTGTATGGCAAATATGGCCACGTCCTTGGCACTTTCGACACCGAGATGACCCAACTCGACCTCAGCGGCACCACCCCCCTGGGCACCGCGTTGATCCGCGAAAGCCCCACTCACGCCTCGACTGGGCAAACCACCATCGTCGACATGGGCGGAGGTGTTTACAACATCAACAGTTTCTTCGATGTGTTCACCGAACTCTCCGTCGATGGCGGGAACAGTTGGATTCCCTCGCAGGGATCGACTCGCCTGACCCTGCTGCCGGAGCCGGCGTCGCTCTCACTCGCGGGCTTCGCTGTTCTCGGGCTGTTGGCACGCCGACGCCGGGCCTGATATCAGAAGGCGGTGATCAGCAATCAGTAATCGGTGATCGGTAATTGGATACTGATCACCGATTTAATTTCACGGATCAGCAAGGACCGATCACCCGGTGTTCACACCATCACCATCTCCAGATCCTTCTTCGGCTCCCGGCCGATGAGCTTCAGGTCGAACTTCTCCTTGAGAAACTCCCACACGTTCCGGGTCATGAACGCCGGCGGGTTGGGGCCGATGGTGATGCCCTTGATGCCCAGCGACAGCAGCGTCAGCAGCACGGCGATGGCCTTCTGCTCGAACCAGGAGATCACCAGCGTCAGCGGCAGGTCGTTCACGCCGCAGCCGAACGCCTTGGCGAGCGCGGCGGCCACGGCGATGGCGCCGTAGGCGTCGTTGCACTGGCCCATGTCCATCAGACGCGGCAGGCCCAGCAGCGTGCCGTAGTCGTAGTTGCGGATGCGATACTTGCCGCAGCCGAGCGTCAGAATGAACGAGTCGGCCGGGGTGGATTCGGCGTATTCGTTGAAATAGTTGCGCGACTGCTCGGCGCCGTCGCAGCCGCCGATCACGAAGAACCGGCTGATCTTGCCATCCTTGACGGCCTGCACGATGGCCGCGGCCTGTTCGAGAATGACCGTGCGATGGAAACCGACGGTGCTGGTCCGCACCAGGTTTTTCGTCAACGGGGCGCACTGGCGGGCTTTCTCGATCACGGCGGCGAAGTTGGCGTCGCTGATGCGCTTGCCGCCGGGGACGGCCGTGAAACGCGTGGTGAAGAGGCGGTCGCCGTAGCTGCCACGAGGGATCAGGATGCAGTTGGTGGTGGCGACAATAGCGCCCGAGAACGCCTCAAATTCGGCGTACTGGTTCTGCCAGGCCGAGCCGTAGTGGCCGGCGAGATTCGGATGTTCGCGGAGCTTGGGATACATGTGCGCCGGCAGCATTTCGCCGTGCGTGTAGACTTTGATGTCCGTGCCTTCGAGCTGCTGGAGCAGTTCCCAGAGATCGACCATGTCGTGGCCGGTGACGAGAATGCCCGGGCCGTCCATGGTGCCTTCGCGTACGACCGACGGTGAAGGCTTGCCGAACTTCTCGATGTGTCCCTCATCCAGCAGTTCCATCACGCGGAGGTTTTTCTGGCCGAGTTCCATGGCGATCTCGACGAGGGTCGGCACGTCGAAGTTGACGTTGGTCATGGTCGAGAAGAGCGCCTCCTCGATAAACGCGGAGACGGACTCATCGTGCTTGCCCAGCCGCCGGGCGTGACTGGCGTAGGCGGCCATGCCCTTCAGGCCGTACTCGATCATCTCCTGAAGGCACTGCACATCCGCGTCCTTGCCGCAAATGCCGGCCATTCCCGAACACCCGACACCCCCGCGAGCCTGTTCACATTGATTACAGAACATGAGGCAGATCCTTTCTTGTATTGCCGAGGGCGTGACGACACATTGGGGAGGGTCGTGCTCCTGCACGACCGCGGCCGCACGGAGTGCGGCCTCCCGGAATGATGTTCACGCCCATTGCCGATTTCGGCGACGGGATTATGCCTGGCGGAGGAACCAACTTCCTTGATCTGGATCAATTTGTCCATTTTTCTTATAACTCGGGTATGAGCATCGATTCCGCCACTGTTCTTGCGGGCAGCCGGTTCTTCGCCAAAGTGAAGGGCCAGAGTCTCGATCGCCTCCTGCAAATCGCGGCCATCAAGGACTTTACGAAGCACGACACCATCTTTCGCCAGGGTGATCCCTGCCCCGGCGTCTACGTGGTGGGGTCCGGCCTGGTCCGCGTTTACAAGCTTGCGCCCAGTGGGAAAGAGCACGTTTTGCACCTCGTCGCCCCCGGCGGCACATTCGCCGAAGTGGCGGCCATCGGCCAGTTCCCTTGCCCCGCGTTTGCCGAGGCCCTGGAGGATTCCCGCTGCGTGCTGCTCCCGACCGTGCAGTTCTCCCAGGCCCTACGCGAGGACCACCAGCTTTGCCTGCAACTGCTCGGCAGTTTTGCCGGTTGGGTGCGGCATCTGGTCGAGCTCGTCGAGGACATCGCCCTCCGCGACGCCCTCGGCCGGCTCGCCCGATACCTGCTTTCCACGGCCGACCCGGCCACGGACCTGGTGCAGCTCCCTTCGCTCAAGAAGCATCTGGCAAGTCATCTTAATCTGACCAGCGAAACCCTCTCGCGGACTCTCCGCCGGATGATGGACATGGGCCTGATTGAGGAACACCCGGTGGATTTGCGGATTCTGGACCGGACGATGCTGGAGTCGGCCGCCCAAGGCGCGTGGCCGGAGGTTTGATCGCCAACCCGGGATCGCCGAGTTGCCTGCCCTGTCAACGCATTGACGGACGGCTCGCCTGCCCGCATCATACGACCCCATGACCAAGACAGAACTTGCAGGACGGATAGCGGACGTGGCGTTGTTGCACGGGGAGTTTACGCTCCGCAGCGGGCGCAAGAGCAAATACTACCTCGACAAATATCGCTTTGAGACCCAGCCGGACGTGCTGGTTGAACTCGGCAAGATGTTCGCCGAGCGGATCGGGGCGGGCGTGCGGCGGATCGCCGGGCCGGAACTCGGCGCGGTGTCGCTGGCGGCCGCCACGTCCATGGCCTGCGGCAAGCCGTTCATCATCGTGCGTAACGCCAAGAAGGACTACGGCTCGGCCAAACAGATCGAAGGCATCTTCGAGAGGGGCGAGGCCGTGGTCATCGTCGAGGACATCATGACCACCGGCGGGCAGGTGCTCGAGGCGGCCAAAGTGCTCAAGGATGCCGGGCTGAAGGTGGAGAAGATCATCGGCACGATCGACCGGTTGGAAGGCGCCCGGCAGAACATCGAGTCGGCCGGTTATGTGTTCGAGTCGCTGTTCACGACGCAGGATCTGGGGATCGTGCCGGAGAAATAATTGTGGTTGGGTTGGCGGGATTCCAGAGATATAATTCCTCGGCTGTGCCGGGAGTATTGAACATGGCCGATGAAGATGTTGACAAGAAGGACGGAGGCTCGTCGGGCGGCGGGACCGCCACGCAGACCAAGCCGGAGAAGAAACGCCAGCCCAAGTCGCCGACGCCGCGGCAGATGCCGCCGTGGAAGGTGCTACTGCACAACGACGACAAGAATGACATGCTCTACGTGGTGCAGGCGATCGTGCAACTCACGCCGTTGAACAAGGAAGACGCCATCGAACGCATGGTCGAGGCACACAAGACGGGCGTGGCCCTGCTGCTGACCACGCACAAAGAACGGGCTGAACTGTATCAGGAGCAGTTCCAGTCGAAAGTCCTGGTCGTGACGATTGAGCCGGCGGAGTAGGCCTCATCCATGCAGGGTCCGCTTCAGCGAACGCGAGAAGCGGGAGAACACCAGACCGCGTCCGCTGAAGCGGACCCAACGGCTACGTAAAACTCCGCTCCAACTCGATCGCGTGGCGCAGGCGGACGAGGTACTCGCGGGCCGAAATCTCGGTGCAGCCAAAGCGGGCCAGGTGCGACGTCGTGGCCTGTGTGTCCAGGAGCACATACCTGCGGTCGCGCAGGCGGGCGACCAGTTCCACGAGCGCGCACTTGGATGCGTCCCGCCGCATGTGGAACATGGATTCGCCGAAGAATGCCCCGCCCAGCGAGACGCCGTAGAGCCCGCCCGCCAGTTCATCCCCCTGCCAGGTTTCCACGGAATGGGCAAAACCCATGCGATGCAGTTCGAGATACGCCTGAACGAGCCTGTCGGAAATCCAGGTTGCCCCGTGTCTCTGCATCATGCAGCCGCGCATGGTCCGCTCGAAGGCGGTGTTCACCCGCACCTTGAACGGATAGCGGGCGCTGCGCATGAACTGGGCCAGCGAATGGGGGATGTGAAAGCCATCCAGTGGGATCACACCGCGCGGGTCGGCCGTGTACCAGCGAATCTCGCCGTCGGCCTCGGCCATCGGGAAAACGCCCTGGCTGTACGCGTGGAGAATGGTTTCAGGATCGAGTCTCGCCGAGACAGACATAGGTCACCCTGAGTACACCGAACAGTATACAGCAATCGCGGCTTCTTGTGGGAGAACGGACTAGCCCATAGAATTTTCCCCCGCTGACGGAAGAACCTGCCTAGCGGATGCCTATCCGGAGGCCGGGTTGCATGGAGCCCGCGTCCGCTGAAGCGGACCCTACGAACACGAATTGACGGATGTCTTATTGAGACTCGAGCAGGAACTATGTCCAACACCAAGAATCTTTTCGGCGCCAAAGGCAAACTGTCCTCCAAAGCAGGCGATCTGACTGTCTACCGCCTCGCGGCTCTGGAGAAGGCCGGCATCGGCAATATCGCCCGGCTCCCCTATTCCATCAAAGTGGTACTCGAATCGGCCTTGCGCAACCTCGATGAGTTCGAGGTCTCCTCCGGCGATGTCAAACGCCTGGCCAACTGGAAACCTGACGGCTCGGACAACGGGGAAGTGCCCTTTAAGGTTGGCCGCGTCATCCTCCAGGATTTCACCGGCGTGCCCTGTGTGGTTGACCTGGCCTCGATGCGGGCGGCCATGAAGCGCATGGGCGGCGACCCGCAGCGGATCAACCCCCTGGTGCCTGTGGACCTGGTCATCGACCACTCGGTGCAGGTGGACGAATATGCCAACCCGCTGGCCCTGCTGCACAATACGCAGCGGGAATTCCAGCGCAACCGCGAACGCTATGAGTTCCTCAAATGGGGCCAGAAGGCGTTCAAGAACTTCTCGGTGGTGCCTCCGTCAACCGGCATCATTCACCAGGTCAACCTCGAATGCCTCGCCAAGGTCGTACAGACGCGCGACGGCGTCGCCTTCCCGGATACCCTGGTCGGCACTGACTCGCACACCACCATGATCAACGGCCTGGGCGTCGTCGGCTGGGGCGTCGGCGGCATCGAGGCCGAGGCCTGCATGCTCGGGCAGCCGATCTACATGGTCATGCCCAAGGTTGTCGGCTTCCGTCTTTTCGGCCAGTTGCCCGAAGGCGCCACGGCCACAGACCTGGTGCTGACCATCACCCAGATCCTGCGGAAACTTAACGTCGTGGACAAATTCGTCGAGTTCTACGGCGCGGGCCTCTCAAATATGTCGCTCGCAGACCGCGCCACCATCGCCAACATGGCCCCGGAATACGGGGCCACGATGGGATTCTTCCCCGTCGACGAGCAGACGATGGACTACCTGAAGCTCACTGGCCGCCCGGCCGAGTTGCTCGACCTGGTGGAACGCTACACCAAGGACCAGGGCCTCTGGCGGCAGAACAATGTGGAACCCGTATTCGGCGAAAAGGCGGAACTGGATCTGTCGACAATCGTCCCCAGCCTCGCCGGCCCCAAGCGCCCGCAAGACAGGGTCGAGCTCTGCAAGGTTCGAACCTCCTACCAGAAGGCCTTCGACGAAACGCAAAGGGCGCCGAAGAACGCGGCTCATTACTCAGCACCCAGCACCCAGCACCCAGCACTCCGGAACGGCGACATCGTGATCGCCTCCATCACCTCCTGCACGAACACGTCGAACCCGAGCGTGATGGTGGCTGCCGGTTTGCTGGCGAAAAAGGCCGTGGAGAAGGGCCTTAAGGCCAAGCCTCATGTGAAAACATCGCTGGCGCCCGGTTCGCGCGTGGTTACCGAGTATTTCGACAAATCGGGCCTGACAGCCTATCTCGATGCCCTGGGATTCAACACCGTCGGCTACGGCTGCATGACCTGCATCGGCAACTCAGGCCCCCTGCCGGAGGAGACCCGCAAGGCCATCGAAGCCGGCGACCTTTTCGTCGCCTCCGTGCTGTCGGGCAATCGCAACTTTGAAGGCCGGATCAACCCGTACATTAAGGCCAACTACCTCGCGTCTCCGCCGCTGGTCGTGGCCTATGCCATCGCCGGCACGGTGGACATCGACCTCGTCGCCGATCCGCTCGGCACGGGCAAGGACGGCAAGCCAGTCTACCTCCGCGACATCTGGCCGACGCAGAAGGAAGTGCAGGACACCATGCGCGCCAGCATCTCCCCGGAGATGTTCACGCGGCAGTACACCGGCGTGGGCGAGAAGAACAACGAGTGGAACGCCATCCCTATCAGGGGCGGCGAACTGTTCGAGTTTGACGCGACAAGCACCTACATCCAGGAGCCGCCGTTCTTCACGGGACTGTCCAAAAGTATCCGTCCGATCCAGCCCATTGGCGGCGTCAAGGTGCTGGTCATGGTCGGCGACTCGGTCACGACCGACCACATTTCCCCGGCCGGCGACATCAAGAAAGAATCCCCGGCCGGCAAGTTCCTCATCGAGAACGGCGTGACCCCGGGCGAGTTCAACAGCTATGGCGCCCGCCGCGGCAATGACCGGGTCATGACCCGCGGCACGTTTGCCAACATCCGCCTGAAGAACCTCCTG
>JBEKVL010000106.1:0-11632 GCA_049514055.1 Tepidisphaeraceae bacterium
ATCTGCCGGCCGGGCGCACGCATGTGGCGACGCTGCATGTGCGCGTGGGCGGGTCGGAAGAGGTGAAATGCAAGGTTCGGGTGATGACGGCCGGCGCGGGCGATGGATCGCCCATCGCGGCCGAGGCGACGGTTGAGGAAGGAGTTCGGCCATGAAACGAATGATGACCGTTGTGATAACATGTGTACTGTCAGGTGTTCTCGCGGCGGCGATGGTGGTGCAGTGGGGGTGCGGAGCCGCGTATCAGGACAAAATGGCTGTCGCTGATTTTCCTTATGCTGGCAAGCCTGGCGTCGTACAGCGCGTTCTTGAGATCCCGGGTTTGCACACCGACGAGCTCTGGGTCATCGAGAAACGTCCCGACGACACAGCCGACCGCACGAAGGACGACGTGCCCGGCAGCGGCGCGCTGATGGCCCGGCTGATGAGCGAGGCCGGCACCACTCCGCAGACCGACGTCGCCCCGCTGGAGAAGAAACTGATCCCCGTGCCTCTCCAGCACACGGATGTGAAAGCCTCCATCGCCGGCTACATCGCGTCCGTTGACGTGACCCAGCAATACGCCAACCCGTTTGCCGAAAAGATCGAGGCCACGTACGTCTTCTCGCTGCCGCACAACGCGGCCGTCAACGAGTTCGTCATGGTCATCGGCGACCGCCGCATCCGCAGCATCATCCGCGAGCGCGATGAAGCCAAACGCATCTACCAGGAAGCCCGCAACCAGGGTTTCGCCGCTTCGCTGCTCACCCAGGAGCGGCCCAACATCTTCACCCAGACCGTCGGCAACATCGAGCCGGGCAAACGCATCGACATTCAGATCCGCTACTACCACACGCTGTCGGCCGTCGACGGCTGGTATGAATTCGTCTTCCCCATGGTGGTCGGCCCGCGATTCAATCCGCCGGGCTCGACCGATGGTATCGGAGCGATCCCACGCAATCGGATCGGCAGCTCCGGGCAGAGCACCGAAGTTCAGTACCTCCGGCCGACCGAACGTTCCGGCCACGACATTTCCGTGAGCGTCGATGTTGATTCGCCCATCGCACTCGAAGAACTCGTCTGCCGCACGCATCAGGTGACCATCGCGAAGAAGGCCGAAGGCCGCGCCATCGTCAGCATCAACGACGCCGACCGCATTCCCAACAAGGACTTCGTCCTGCGGTATCGCCTCGCCGGCCAGCAGATCAAGTCCGGCGCCATCGCCTGCCGCAATGCGCGCGGCGGCTATTTCGCGGTGATGATCGTCCCGCCGGAATCCATGCGGGAACTGCGCCGCAAGCCGATCGAGATGATCTTCACGCTCGACGTTTCGGGCAGCATGTCCGGGCGGCCTTTCGAGCAGGCTCGCGACGCCGTGCGTCAGGCGCTCCAGCAACTTCAGCCCGGCGACACGTTCAACGTGATTCGATTCGCCAGCTTCACCGACGCCATGTCCAGCCAGCCGGTGGAAGTTACCCCGCGCAACATCGACCGGGCCATGGGCTATCTCCAGCAGATCGAGGCGGGCGGCGGCACGATGATGATGGAGGGCATCCGTAGGAGCCTGCTCTGGGAACACGATCCAAGCCGTCTGCGCTTCGTGGCGTTCCTCACCGATGGCTACATCGGCAACGAAGTCGAGATTCTCGGCGAAATTGACAAGGATCTCGGCCCGGCCCGCATCTTCAGCTTCGGCGTGGGCACATCGGTCAACCGTTACCTGTTGGAACATATGGCCAGGACCGGCCGGGGCTGCGTGGCATTTCTCGGTCACAGCGAGAGCGGCAAGGATGTGATGGCGGCGTTCTTCGAGCGGATCAGCCACCCGGCCATGACGGATCTATCGGTGGACGTTGGCGGGGCGGTGGCGGCCGATGTCTACCCGCGACGCATTCCCGACCTGTTCTGTGGCCGGCCTGTGATTGTGACTGGCCGGTGCAACGGGGAATTGCCGACCATGATCCGCGTCCGCGGCCGGATCGGCGACCAGACCCAGGAGTTCAACGTGCCGGTGGTTGCTGCCGATAGCATGGCCGCCAAGGCGCTGCCGTCGTTGTGGGCTCGCAGCCGCATTGCCGACATCAGCGATGCCATGGCCTGCGGCCGGGGCGGCGGCGTGGATGAGATCAAGTCGGTTGCCCTGGAATACGGCCTGATGTCGCCGTTCACGGCGTTCGTCGCGGTTGACGCCTCGCGCCGCACCGAGGGCGCCCACGGCACCAGCGTGGGCGTGCCAGTGTCGATGCCGGAGGGCGTGAAGTACGAGACAACAGTTCCAGAAAAGTAATCCGTATTCAATTGTAGGGTCCGCTTCAGCGGACGAGGTTGGGTGCAACCACGGTTTCCACGCCCGCTGAAGCGGACCCTACGCAACCACACAAGGAGTCCACCCATGAAGTCCATCACGCTCTTGTTCTGCGCAGTGTTTGCCCTCACCGGCTGTCAGCACAACGGCCTCTCGCCCAACGAAGGCGGAACCCAGACGATTGGGCAGTATGTCCTTTGGGCGGCCGCGCGGCAGTCGCAATCGACCGTCCGTCCGGCCCTGCCGATGAAACTCGGTGTGGCCCAGGTGGGCGAGCTGACGCCACCGCCGTGGATGTTGGATGAACTGGCGCTGAAGGTCGACTGTTTCACGGTCGTGCGTGCGGTGCCCTGTTTCTTCGGAGACAACTGTTACTACTCGAACGACAAGGCCGAGCAGGCCCGGGCCGAGGCCGAACGGCGCATGCAGCGGGTTCTGACCGTGGCCAAGAACTTCGGGCTCGAGTACGTGTACATCTTCGGCGGCGACCTCGAGTATGACAGCGAGAGCAACCCGCTGGCCGTCCTCGACTGGACGATCATCGGCGCGTATATCGTGCCGGGCAAGAACGTCAGGGGAACCGCCAAGGCCATGGGCACGCTGCTCAAAGTCCAGACCGGCGAGGTCACGCTGGTGACGAACGCGTCGGCCGAGAAGTCCACGCTTTCCACCTGGGCCGGCGAGAGCAGCGCCCAGCGTCACGTCATCGAGTCTCTGCGCGAGCAGGCGATGCGGAAGTTGGCCGAGGACTTCGTCGGCAAGGTGCGCGGGCAGTCGGGTCTGGCGGCAACGGGGCTGTAGCCGCGATCGCTGATCGCGGTTCTACGTCCGCCACGGCGGTATCGATTCGCTTACGCGAACCGTATTGGGAGTAGGGCCAGCGAGGACGCTGGCCCCGTTTTGCAAAACGCGCTTCTCGGTAGAGCGGAAGGCCAGCGAGGACGCTGGCCCTGCTTGTAGTGTCATGTAGGGTCCGCTTCAGGGGACGCGGTTGGGCGTGACCACGGTTGCCGCGTCCGCTGAAGCGGACCCTACAAGCCGAGTTCCAGCCGCGCGATCTCTGACATCATCTCGCGTCCCCATATGGGCTGCCACACGAGTTCGACAGTGGCGCCGGCCACTCCGGGGACAGTCTCAATGCGACGCTGCACCTCCGGCGGCAGCGTGCCGGCCACGGGGCAGCCGGGGGCCGTCAGGGTCATCTTCACCTGGATACGGTTGTCGGCTGAAATATCGATGCTGTAGATGAGCCCGAGATCGTAGATATTCACGGGCAGTTCCGGATCATACACGGCGCGGAGGGCGTCGACGATCTTCTCCTCCAGCGGGTTGCGGCCGAGCGCTGCCAGGCCGGAGTTCTCGTGCCGGTTGACGTGCGAGGTCATGGCCAGTTCGCTCGACGGCGGCGCAGGATGTTCGTGCCGCATTGCTTCGAGCTTGGGCGGCGCGGAGACGACATCGAGGCTCTTGAGGGAGGCGGGAAGATGGAAATCATTGTTTGGCATGGGTGGCCAGTGGGCAGTCATTTCGTATTCGCAATGTCCGCCGCCAGCGCCCGGATACGCTTGACCATGCCGTGCAGGCCGTTGCGGCGGGTCATGCTCAGGTGCGATTCGAGATTCAATTTCGCGAAGTATCCCTGGATGTCGAACGCGAGGATGTCCGTCACCTTCTGGCCGGAGAACAGCCTCTGGAGCATCGCCACCAGGCCGCGGACGATGTCGGCGTCCGAGTCGGCCAGGAACTCCATGATATCCGTCGTGCCGGGCTTGAGCCGGGCGGCCAGATGCACCGTGCTCTGGCAGCCATGGACGCGGTTGGCTTCGGTCTTCAGTTCCGCGGGCATGTTGGGGAGTTTCTCGCCCATTTCAATGATGAACTGATAGCGCTGCGGCCAGTCTTCCAGGAATTCGAATGTCTCCTGCAACTCGGCCGCCACCGCATCCGGCGAAGCGCCGGCCGGATCAGGGTATGCCGGCGGCGTCTTGCCGGCGAGACTGACTTGCACGGGCTTCTTCTTGATCGCACTGACGACCTTCACTAGCGCCTTGAAGAGCACGTCGATGTCTTCACGCGTGTTGTACATGGCGAAAGAGGCGCGGGCCGTGCCGGGGATCGTGAAGCGGTCCATGACCGGCTGGCAGCAGTGGTGGCCGGTGCGGATGGCGACGCCTTCCATGTCCAGGATCAGCCCGACATCCTGCGGCGAGATGCCCTCGACCATGAACGAGATCACGCCGGATTTGTTACGGGCGTTGCCGACGATCCGCAGGCCGGGAATACCCTTGAGCTTTTCGGTGCCATAGGCCAGCAGGTCTCGTTCGTGGCGTTCGATGTCGGCGAAGTCGAGCGACTGGACGTAATCGACGGCCGCGCCCAGGCCAATGGCGCCCTCGATATTCGGCGTGCCGGCCTCGAACTTATACGGCAGTTCGTTCCAAGTGGTCTTCTCGAAGGTGACGGAGCTGATCATGTCGCCGCCGCCCTGGTAGGGGGGCATGGCGTCGAGCAGTTCGCGCCGGCCGTAGAGGATGCCGATGCCGGTCGGGCCAAAGAGTTTGTGGCCGGAAAGGGCGTAGAAGTCGCAGCCGATATCCTGGACGTCGGTGGGGTGATGGGCCACCCACTGCGCGCCATCGACGATGGTGACTGCGCCACACTGGCGGGCAAGGCCGACGAGCTGCTTGACTGGATTGACGGTGCCGAGCGAGTTGGAGCAGTGGACCATGGAGACGATCTTGGTCCGGCCGCCGAGCATGTTGGCAAAATCAGCGACCATCAACTCGCCGTTGTCGGTGATCGGCACCACACGCAGGCGCGCGCCGGTCGCCTGGCAGACCATTTGCCAGGGGACGATGTTGGAGTGGTGCTCCATGGCGGTGATGATGACTTCATCCCCGGGCTTGAGAATGGAGCGGCCCCAGGAGTGGGCAACGAGGTTGATGCCCTCGGTTGTGCCACGGGTGTAGATGATTTCCCCGGCATCTCCGGCGTTGAGGAAGCGGCGGACTTTCTCGCGGGCACCTTCGTAGGCATCCGTGGCATCCTGCGAGAGTTGGTAGACGCCGCGGTGGATGTTGGCGTTGAGCGATTCGTAATAGAGGCGGATGGTCTCGATGACCGAGTTCGGCTTTTGTGTCGTGGCCGCGTTGTCGAGATAGACCAGCGGCTTGCCCTGCATCGTGCCGGAGAGCAGGGGAAAATCGGTGCGGAGGCGGTGCGGGTCGAAGGTCATCTGCTGTATTGTAGGGTCGGTTGCGGATTAGTCACCAGCGGCTGGTTGCTGAGGTATAATCCCTTTTGATGAAGAGCCCATTTCCCGGCATGGATCCGTATCTGGAGAAGCGGCGGTCCGACGTGCATGTTGGACTTATTGCGAGCATCGGCGAATCGCTTCAGCCGAAACTTCCGGCCGCGTTAAGAGCACGGATCGTTGAGCGCGTTCTATCCGACGCGCTGCTGCGCCAGGCGGGACGAAAGGGGTGACGCCTACACCGCCGCATCGTCATGAGCGCCGAGGTCCGAAATCCGCAGATCCTGCGGCAGGCCGTGTTTGGCGGCCATGTAGTTCTCGATCCGCCGCCGCACCGGCTCGATCTTGATCCGCCGCGTCACATCGGCGGCGAAGGCATAGGTCAGCAGGTGCCGCGAGGTTTCGTCGGAAATGCCGCGGGACCGCAGGTAAAACACCATCTCGTCATCTACCGGCCCGATCGTCGAACCGTGCGTACACTTCACGTCGTCGGCGTAGATTTCCAGTGCCGGCTGGCTGTTCATCTGGGCGTCGTCCGACAGCAGCAGCGTCTTACTCGTCTGTTTCGAGTCCGTCTTCTGGGCGTCCTTCTGCACGAAAATCTTGCCTTTGAAAACGGCCGATGCTTTGCCGTCCAGGACATGCTTGTACAGTTCGTGGCTGGGGCAGTGCGCCCGCTCGTGGTCGAGGCGCGTGTGGTTGTCCACATGCTGGCTGCCTTCGATGACGACCAGCCCGTTGAGCGTCGCATAGGCATGCTCGCCGTCGAGGATCACGCGCAGGTCGTTGCGGGTGATGGCCCCGCCGAGGGTGATCGAATGGGAGACGAAGTTCGACGAGCGGCCCATGTTGACCTGCATCGTCGCCAGGTGATACGCCGTAGCCTGTTCCTGCTGGAATTTGCAGTGATCGAGGTTCGCGTCCTCGCCGACGGAGATTTCGGTGACCGCGTTGGTCAGATGCGTCCCGCCCTCGGTGCCGGCGTAGGTTTCGACGATTGAGGCGATCGCGCCGCGCTCGGCGATGATCAGCGTTCGCGGGTGGGCCACGGCCGGGTCGGCCGAGGGTTGGCTGAGGAACAGCAGGTGTATGGGCTTCTCGATGGCCGTCCCCGCGGCGATTTGGACGAGCGCGCCGTCGTCGATGTGCCCGGTGTTCCAGGCGACGAAGGGGTTTTGTTCGATTTTCGCGTACTTGCCGAGGTGTTGCTGAATAGTTGTCCCGTCGCTGGTCAGCGCGTTGGCGAGGCTTCCGACTTTCACGCCGCGCGGCAGATCTGCAAGCTGCGAGAGTTCCGGGGCGAATCGGCCGTTGACAAACACCAGTTCGCACGCGGCCGCGTCACCGAACTCGAAACTGCGGGCGAGATCGGCCGTTTCCGGGAGGATATCGATGGCCGCCGACCGGTACGCATGTTTGATGATCGGCGCGAAGTGCGTGTGTCGCCACTCCTCGGTTTCGGCCGAGGGAAAGCCGACCTTGGCAAAGTGCTGGCCAGCGACGGCCCTGAGATCATCCAGCCAGGCGGGGTTACTCATATCGGCCTGTCTGCCGGCCTTTTGGGTGCCGGCGCCTTTCCTGCTCTGTTCTACCAACTGAATCATGTTTGCTCCAGATCACAGCGCTGCGGCGACTTCCTTCTCAACCCAGTCGTATCCGTGTTTCTCCAGTTCCAGCGCCAGGCTCTTGTCGCCCGACTTCACGATCCGGCCATCGAGCATCACATGCACGAAGTCCGGCTGGATGTAGTCGAGCAACCGCTGGTAATGCGTCACCAGCAGAATCGCCCGATCCGGGCCGCGGAGCGAGTTGGCGCCGTTGGCAACCACTTTGAGTGCGTCGATGTCGAGTCCCGAGTCGGTCTCGTCCATCAATGCCAGGATCGGGTTGAGCACCGCCATCTGGAAGATCTCGTTGCGCTTCTTCTCACCGCCGGAGAAACCGGTGTTCACTTCGCGGTTGAGGAAGGTCGCGTCGATCTTCAGCAGGCCCATCCGCTCCTTCATGAGCTTGAGGAAGTCCTTGGCGTCGAGTTCGCTCTCGCCGCGATGCTTGCGGCAGGCGTTGACAGCCGCCTTCAGGAAATAGCTCGTGCTGACGCCGGGGATTTCCACCGGATACTGGAAGGCCAGGAAGATCCCTTCGCGGGCGCGTTCCTCGGCCGACAGATCGAGCAGATTCTTGCCCTGGTACAGCACCTCGCCCTCGGTCACCTCATAGGTTTCCCGTCCCATGATGACCTGGGAGAGCGTGCTCTTGCCTGAGCCGTTCTTGCCCATGATGGCGTGTACCTCGCCCTTGTTGATGGTGAGGTTGACGCCCTTGAGGATCTGCCGCCCGCCTGCGACGGCGACTTTTGCGTGGAGGTTCTTGACTTCTAAAAGCGACATATTAGTATCCTTAGTTGCCAGTTGCCAGTTGTTTGTTGCCAGTTATGTTGCCGATGCCCTGACTGGCAACTGGCAACTAACAACTGGCAACTTCCTCATTATCCGACTGATCCTTCCAAACTCACGCCAAGCAGCTTCTGCGCTTCCACCGCAAACTCCATCGGCAGTTCGCGGAAGACTTCCTTGCAGAAGCCGTTCACGATCATGTTCACCGCGTCTTCCAAAGCCACGCCGCGGCTCTTCATGTAGAAAAGCTGGTCTTCGCCGATCTTGCTGGTGGACGCCTCGTGCTCCACCTTCGAACTCGTGTTCCGCACGTCGATGTACGGCGAGGTGTGCGCCCCGCACTTGTCGCCCAGCAGCAGCGAATCGCACTGCGTGTAATTACGCGAATTGGTCGCGCCCTTGAGCACCTTCACCAGCCCGCGGTAGCAGTTCTGCCCGAAACCGGCCGAGATACCCTTGGACACGATCGTGCTCTTGGTGTTCTTGCCGATGTGGATCATCTTCGTGCCGGTGTCGGCCTGCTGGTAGTGGTTGGTCAACGCCACCGAGTAGAACTCACCGACCGAGTTATCTCCCTGCAGGATGCAGCTCGGATATTTCCAGGTGATGGCCGACCCGGTTTCCACCTGCGTCCAGGTGATCTTGCTGTTCACACCACGGCATGCACCACGCTTGGTCACAAAGTTATAGATGCCGCCCTTGCCGGTCTTCGGGTCGCCGGGATACCAGTTCTGCACCGTCGAGTATTTCACGGTCGCGTTGTCCAGCGCCACCAGTTCCACGACGGCCGCGTGAAGCTGATTCTCATCGCGCATCGGGGCCGTGCAGCCTTCGAGGTAGCTGACGTACGCCCCTTCTTCCGCGATGATCAGCGTCCGTTCAAACTGTCCCGTATTCCGCGCGTTGATTCGGAAGTACGTCGACAGTTCCATCGGGCAGCGCACGCCCTTGGGGATATACGCGAACGACCCGTCCGAAAAGACGGCCGAGTTCAGCGTGGCGTAGAAATTGTCCGAGTAGGGCACAACCGACCCCAGGTACTTCTTCACCAGTTCCGGATGGTGCTGCACGGCCTCGGAGAACGAGCAGAAGATGATGCCCAACTTCGACAATTGCTCCCGGAACGTCGTCGCCACAGAAACCGAGTCAAACACCGCATCCACGGCCACGCCCGCCAGCGCCGCCCGCTCGTGCAGCGGCACGCCCAGTTTGTCGTACATCTTCAGCAGTTCCGGATCGACCTGGTCCAGACTCGTGGGCTGCTTCTTCGGCGCCGAGTAGTACACGGCGGCCTGATAGTCGATCGGCGGATACTTCAGCAGCGGCCATTCATGCGGCTCCTTCATCGTCAGCCAGTGCCGATATGCCTTCAGCCGCCAGTCCAGCAGCCAGGCCGGTTCCTTCTTCTTGGCCGAGATGAACCGGACAATTTCTTCATTTAATCCGGCCGGCGCGGAGTCGGCTTCGATGTCGGTCACGAAGCCCCACTTGTATTCCTTGCTTGCCAGTTCTTCGATTTCGCTGTCAGTTGTCGGCATATCAATGCCCTTTGCTAATGATGGCACTTGTCGGATGTAGGTCCAATTCAAGACTGTACTTAACGCAATCATCAGTCCGGCCATCGGATCCGGACGGGTGGGCACCGCCCACCGCTGTTCGTGTCACACCTGTAACTGTAGTCCGAACCATGCCCAGAGTATACCCGGATTTCTGGAAACTGCGACTCAGTATCAACTAGACTGCAAAAAAGTGCCGCTGAAGTTCCAACTTCGCGGCTGTTCTTGAGTTACTAGAGAATCTCCAGGCAATCGGCATCGCTGTCCAAACCAAACGCTTCGATGGTCTGGGCGTGGTTGCGGAGAAATTCTTCGATGGCTTGGGTGGGCTGGTTGCCGCAACGCAGCCAGATGACTCTCGGAGGTGGGCCAAAGAGGGCGGCCAGATCCGCAAAATCGGAATCCTGGGTCACCAGAGCAAATCCGTTGAGTTTGGCATGTTGCCAGATGACACGGTCATCGGCCTGATCGAGGCCGATGCGGCGAACTTGGGCGGAATCGGGGAACAGGTCGGCCAGGCGCCCAACGAGTTTAAAGCTGAGATTCTGGTCGAATAGCAGTTTCATGTTGTCGCCGTCAGGACGCGGCGTTCACGGTCGGCGGCATAGGCGAGGCAGGCGCGGATATCATCCTCGGTCAATTCTGGAAAGTCGCCGATGATCTGCTCGTGCGACATTCCAACGGCGAGCCAGCCGAGCACATCGGCCACCGCAATGCGCATTCCCCGGATGCAGGGACGCCCGCTTCGCTTGCCGGGTTCGATGGTGATGATGTTCTGGTAGTTCATAAGCTTCTCTACTCTAACACACTCCGGAGGCTTTTGGCTAGCGCCGACGGCTGGGCGCCGAGTATTTGGCCGGAATCTTCCCGGGTTGTGATCCGGTCAATCATCCGGCCCGCCGCTGCATGAGCATCCGCAAACCTTCGGCCACCATCTGCTACCGCTTGAGGTCGTAATGCTTTTCGAATGCATCAACCTGCATGAGCAGGCCCCGTTCAATACTCACGGGGACGATCTTGGCGCCGCCGCCGATTTTCGGCCGTCCGGCTTTGGCCCGCGCTCCGGCCCGCCGATGCTGCGCCCGCTGCGTTGCCGTCAAGGGCTTGCCGGGCAGGCCCGGGCCGGACCAGGGTTTGTCATACTCGGCCGTCGCCGCGGCCAATTCCGCAGTGTTCATCTCTTCGTAGCATTTATGTTTCGCTATGTTCATCGTCCTAGCCAACCAAGTGCAGGCTCCCAGGCTCGCCGAAAAACCGGCCAGCCTTAATCATGTTAAAGGTAAGCTCCGACGTACAATCAGTACCAACGACCGTCACCAGTCGCTTCATAAAGAGCAATGGCGTCACCGCCAGCCCTCGATCAGGGGAGACTACTGCGAGTGCGGTCGCTCCATTCTCGGCCACAAGCATCTCCCATTTCCATCCGAGATCCCGCACCAGCGTTTCACCCCAGGCGAGTCCAAGTAGAAACGCCTGGTCGAGGAGGTACTCGTTATCGCGACAGCCTGACGCCTGCAATCGCAAGACCATCAACTCAACAACATGTTGAATCTCGGACACACTCGCCTTGGACGGATCGATATTCAGCTTCTGCTTGTATTCTTCGATGCCATCCTGGAGCCCTTGCTGCTCTTCCGTGTTAGGTGGACGGCCTACGATCTTAACCGGTGGATGGGCCGAACGCACTTCACGCTCAGCCGGTCGCTCCGCACCTTGTTCCTTCTGAGATTGGGCTTTTGCCAGTAATCTCCAGTTGGTCCCGGAGGGCAAGGGCCAGATCCTGTCGAACCGAAAGCCCCGCAGGCCCAGATCGCGCACGCGGGCTGCGAATCTCCCAGTAACAAGAGTGAAAAGTGTGCTCTGCGGTATGCGGAAGATTGCGAGTGATGCCAGCATGCCAGCGCGGAACACAAAATGCGGGATATCCAGTGCGGCAAAACTGCTGCCTTCAAACAATGTGACCGTACTCCTCTCCTGATCGAGCACGTCCGCAATGGTTATCACGTTAAATGCCCAGTATGGCCCGATATCCGGCTCGGTTGTTATTGGGAGCAGTTCGCCATTGTGTTCGATCAGATCGGCGAGGCCGGCAGTGGCGCGACGGCTGAATGCGGGAATGTAATAGTCGATCGTGGCGTAGTCG
>JBEKVL010000107.1:0-11630 GCA_049514055.1 Tepidisphaeraceae bacterium
TCCGTTTCCCGATCGGTCAAACCGGCCGCGGGCTCGTCGATCAGGAGCAGCTTGGGATCGGCGACCATGAGCATACTGACTTCCAGCCATTGCCGCTGGCCGTGGCTGAGATACTTGGCCGGCGTGGCCAACTCGGAGATCAGGTTGACACGGTCGAGAATGGCGTAGAGGGCGTTGCGTTCCTTGTCGGTCTCGCCGCCCATGAGGTTTTGAAAAACATTACGCCGGCCGGGGAGGGCCAATTGCATGTTTTCATAAACGGTGAGGCTATCGAAGACGGAGGGGGTCTGGAATTTGCGCCCGACGCCGAGGCGGGCGATTTCGACATCGGGTACGCGGGTGATGTCGAGGCCATTGAAGTAGACGCGGCCCGAGGTGACGCGGGTCTTGCCGCTGATGACGTCACAGAGTGTGGTCTTGCCGGCGCCATTGGGCCCGATCACCACGCGTAGCTCGTTGCGCGCGACGGCGAAATGGCCGATCTGCAAGGCCTTGAAACCGTCGAACGAGACCAGGACGTCTTGCAGGACAACGATGTTCTGGCCGAGCAGTTCGGCGTCGGGCGCGGAATGAGGTTGTGCAGCCAGGAGTGCAGCCATGAACCTAGCCTTATCCTCTCACGGCCACCGCGGCGGCGGAACCAGCCGGGCGGCGTTTGCGCAGTATGTTGTCGCCTCGAGCCAGCAAACCCTGCGAGATCGCACAGGCCGCCAGCACCTCCAGAAGAACCACATACTTGAGTTCGACCTTGCCGAGCTTTGGCGATTGGTAGACGATGGCATGCATCCACGCGGGCGTGAGGGCCAGACCCTCGCCAAGGATAAATCCCGCCACCGCCAGCAGCGGCACGCCGAAAGCCGCACGCCGAACCAGACCCGCGCCGGCGGTCATGCAGCGTTCCAGCGAATCCCAGAGGCCGACGATGCCGTCAGGGAAGAACAGCACCACACCCAGGAACATGCCGCCCTGGATGAAGGGCCAGAGGGTGGGCAAGTCGCTGGTAAGCGAGGCGTACATGTAATTGACCAGCAGCGAGCCGAAGATTGCGCCCCAGAGCCGCCCGCGACCGCCCAGGGCTACCCAGATTACCATGGTGATCGATTCCTGCACCTTCATGTTGTCAGGCGAAATCATGGTCACCTGGGGCGAGTAGAGCATGCCACCCAAACCCGCAAGCACGGCCGCGAGTGTGAAAGCAAACACCTTGAAGGCATAGGGTCTATAGCCGGCGAAGTAGAGCCGCGTCTCGCGGTCGCGAACCGCCAGCAGCACCCGGCCCAGGCGCGAGTTGGTCATCATCCAGCAGAACAGGTAGGCCACGACCAGGACGGTGAGGGTCAGCAGGTAGAGCGAGAGAATCCAGCCGCGCTGCTGGGTCAACGGTTTGGAGAAATTCGTCAACCCGTTTGTGCCGCCCAGGAGCATCTCGTTGCGGCAGATCAGCAGCCATGCCCCCCACGCGACCGCCTGGGTGACGATGGAGAAATAGACGCCCTTGACGCGGCTGCGGAAGATGAAGAACCCGAAGACCGCCGCCAGGATTCCCGGCAGCAAAATTCCCGCGCCGATGGCGAATGCCAGCGAACTGAATGGTCTCCAGAAAACAGGCAGTTCATACACGTTGTTGAAGAACATGAACTGCGGGATGTTGTGGTACTCCGGGCGCACGTCGCCGCCACCCTGCGGCAAGCTCAGGTGCATCGCCATGGCATAGCCGCCCATGCAGAAGAAGAGTGCTTGGCAGAGGGAGAGGATCCCGGTGTAACCCCAGATCAGGTCGATCCCAAGCGCCACCAGGGCCAGGCTCAGATACTTGCCCAGCAGGCTTACTTTGTAGTCGGGGACAACGCCCCTGACACAGAGCAGTGGAACCACAATGCAAAACAGCACCAGCAGTGAACCGACGGTCCAGATACGCAGCTGCCTCACGCCGTACGCCGGCATCTTGGCCAGAAACGTCTGCGATGCCCGGTAGGCCAGGTCGGATTCGGACGACGCCTTGGCGGGGATGGTTGCAGCGGTGGAATCAGGCATCCGCCAGCCTCCCCCGGGGCGGGAACAGACCCGCGGGCCGGCGCTGCAGGAACGCGACGACGAAGATCAGCACCAGCACCTTGCCGATGACCGAGGCGCCGGAGGAGATCGAAGGTAACATTCCCAGCAACGATTCCAGGTACTTGTTGGCAAAGCCCAGCCCCAGCCCGGCGATGATGACCCCGGCGAGTTTGCCCACGCCGCCGACGACCACAACCATGAAACTGTCCACGATGTATTCCTGCCCGATCTGGGGATTGATCTTGTTGTAGAGCGGCACCACCACGCCGGCCAGCCCGGCCAACCCGGCGCCGAAGGCGAAGGTGACTGCATCCACCGTCCGCGTGGCAATGCCGAGCGACTCGGCCATTTCCCGGTTCTGCGATGTGGCCCGGATGAGCAATCCCAACTTGGTGCGATTGACGATGAAATAAGCCACCGCGATGCAGGCGATGCAGAAGGCGATGATGAACAGGCGGTTACGCGGGAAGACCAGATCGGCGGCGAACTCCATGCCGCCTTCCATCCACCTGGGCGGCGTGACGGAGAGAGTGTCCCCGAATCTCACGCGAGCGGCCTGAATCAAGATCAGCGAGATGCCCCAGGTGGCCAGCAGCGTCTCCAGCGGGCGATTGTAAAGATGGCGGACCACGGCCCACTCACAGAGGAGCCCGACGAGCGCCGAGGCGAGGAACGCAGCGGGAATGGCCGCGACTAGATACCAGTCAAACGCCCCTGGCGCCCAGCGCTTAAATGCCTCGCAGACTAAATAAGTGGTGAAAGCGCCCACCATCATGAACTCGCCATGGGCCATATTGATCACGCCCATCAGGCCGAAAATGATGGAAAGGCCCAGGGCCAGCAGGATCAGGATGCTGCCCAGGGAGATGCTGGCGAAGGTATCTTGGATGAACCGAACCTGGGATTGATAACGATCAGCCTTGACCAGCGAGGCGTCGGCGGCCTTCTGAAGATCCGCGTCGGGAACCCAGCGTACGGCGTCGGTGAATTTGCGGAGCAGATTGGCCGCCCGGCTGGTGGCCATGCGGCCAAGTTTGTCCACCGCGGCCAGCCGCGCGGGACGGCCACCCAACACGAGATCGACCGAGGCCACGGCTTCCTCCAACGCTGATTCGACGGGGCCTGACGACTTGCCAGCGAGTTGTTGGCGTTTGAGGACCGCGGCGTATTTTGTCAGATCATCCAGCACCTTCTGCTGGAGTTCGAGATCATCGGCATGGGCACGCGCCGCCAGCAGCGTTTCCGTTAGAATCGCCAGTGGCGTGGCGGTTGTGGCGCTCGCGGGCAGCGTCGTGGGAGCATTCGTGGGAAGGGATTTGAACGCCGTCTCCGTCTCCGCCACGGCCAGTGCTGCGACCAGTTTCAAAGTCGTCGGCGCATCCGGCACGACATCCAGCAATTTGCCCGGCTTCTGGGCCGCCGCCTGGCGAAGCAGCGCCGGCAGCGGGCGCATGGCATCGGCGGCTGCGCCCGCCGGCAGCCGCGAGGCGACTTCTTCAAGCTTAGCCGCAGCGGCCGTCAACTTATCCTGGAATTGTCTTTGATTCTCAGACGACACAAAAGCCCGGCCGGCGCGCTCACCGACCTCGCGAATGCTCTGCGCCCGTAACATAGGATCGGGATCCAGCAGTGAAAGACTGGCGATGAGATCCAACAACTGGGGACGTTCGGGGCGAGGGGGCGACTTGATCCCCTTGGAAAGGTCTGGCTTGAGAAAATAGAGCGGTTTGCCGTCGGCTCCCTTGATCAGTTCGCCACTGACGGCATCCTGTAACGGCAGCACCATGCCGCCTTTTTCGGGAATATTCACCCGCAAGCCATAGATGGCCAGACGATCATTGATGATTTGCAGACCGCCATCCTTGTAGGCTTTGAGCGCCGGAATCAGCCGGGCGTCGCCCTTGGCGGCGATGAGATCGTAGGTTGCGCGACGGCCGGCTTCGTCGGTGTCGTTCAGCTTCTTGATCGCGTCCACGATCTCCGCCGGGACCGCGGATTCCGCATCCGCCGCGCGGCAGACCGCAGACGCGCACAGCGCCAGGAGCAGCGCAGTCAGGCAACTGAGCAATGCCTTGGGCATCATGGTAATCGACCTCGTCTCCGCGTCGCTTCCGACTGCGGCGGCGGGGGCGGGCGAACGCGGCTTATGACGCACGCTCGACCTCCTGTATAATCCCGACGCCTACTCAATGAACAGATCCATCCTCATGGCGCCCCGGTGAGCGTCTTGAGTTCCTCGGCCGTATGTAGATACGTGCTGAACGAATCCGGATGCACCAGACCCGGAGTCTTCCAGATAACGTCAAATTGGCCATCCGCCTTGATGGAACCAATCAATACCGGCTTCCAGGTGTGGTGGTTGAGCGTGTCCATTTTCTTCTTGCCGCCGGGGGCGTCGAATTCGAGGCCTGCCACCGCCGGGATCACCTTGGTAATCTCGAACGACTTCGCCTTTTCGACCGCGGCCTTCCACACGTAGACACCAAAGTAGGCCGCCTCAATCGGATCGTCCGTCACCCGCGCCTCGCCACCCGGGAGGTTCTTGGCCTTACAGTAGGCTTTGAAGGCGGCAACAAATGCCTTGTTCTCCGGATTGTCCTGCGACTGGTAGTAGTTCCAGGCGGCCAGGTGGCCGACCAGTTTCTCGGTCTCCATCGAACGTAGCTCGTCTTCGGCCACCGAGAAGGCCATGATCGCGCACTTGTCGGCCGTCAGACCCTGGTTGGCAAATTCCTTGTAAAAGGGGACGTTGCTGTCGCCGTTGATCGTCGAAAGAATACAGGCGTCACCGTCTTTGGCGAAGTCTTTAACCTTGGCCACGATGGTCTGGTAGTCGCTGTGGCCGAAGGGGGTGTACTCCTCGGCGATGTTCGTCGCGGGCACGCCCTTGGCCAGCAGAAACGCGCGCAACACTTTGTTGGCCGTGCGCGGGAAGACGTAGTCGGTGCCCAGAAGATAGAACTTCTTCTTGCTGCCGCCGTCCTTGCTCATCATGTACTCGGCCGCGGGAACGAGTTGTTCGTTGGGCGAAGCGCCGGTGTAGAAGATGTTGGGGCTCTGCTCCTCGCCTTCATACTGCACCGGGTAGAAAAGCAGACCGCCGCCATAGGGATTCTGATCGGCGGTGTACTTCGCCTCGAACACGGGCAGGACAGACTTGCGGCTGACCGAAGTCCAGCAGCCGAAGGTCACCGCCACCTTGTCCTGAACGATCAACTGCTTGGCCTTCTCGGCAAAGAGCGGCCAGTTGCTGGCCGGATCCACCACCACCGGATCGATTGTCTTTCCCAGCACGCCGCCCTTGGCGTTGATCTCATCCACCGCCATCAGGACCACGTCCTTCAACGACGTCTCCGAAATGGCCATGGTGCCCGTGAGCGAGTGCAGAACACCGATCTTTACGCTGTCGTCCGCCCTGCCGGGTAGTCTGAGGCACACAGATAACACAATTCCACCCAAGACGCCCATTGCTTTTCTACGCGAAACCATTACCGACCATCCTTCCTTGTCAAGCGATTGATTCCACTGGTTATGATCTTCGTCGATGGACTGGTATCCTTGGTTGCCGTCCGCAACACAACTAGCGAAGAACATGCCACTTTCGCAGAGGCGTTTGTGGCCTCCGGGGAGGCGTCCGCATGCTTAATTTTCGGGCAGTGGGGTACGCCGCGACGGACTACGCACCGATTCCCTCATGCCCATGCGGAATGCACATGGCGTGCTGCCAGGCGTGAAGTAGATGTTCCATAATGTCACTGACGCCCACCCCGTGTTTCACCTGGGCGAAGACGAAGGGGCCGTCGCCGCGCATCAACTTGCTGTCGCGCGCCATGACCTCGAGATCGGCCCCGACTGCCTGGGCCAGATCGGTCTTGTTGATCACCAGGAGATCCGCCTGGGTAATCCCCGGCCCGCCCTTGCGCGGAATCTTGTCGCCGCCGGAAACGTCGATGACGTAGATCGTGTAATCGGCCAATTCGCGGCTGAAATGTGCCGCTAGGTTGTCGCCCCCGGATTCAAGCAGCATGAGTTGCGGCTGGAATCGCTGATGCAACTCCTCCAGAGCCAGCAGGTTGGCGGAGATGTCCTCGCGTATGGCCGCGTGCGGGCAGCCGCCGGTTTCGACGGCCCGGATGCGTTCGGCGGGCAGCGCCTGGTTCCGCACCAGAAACTCGGCGTCTTCTTTTGTGAAGATATCGTTGGTGACGGCGGCGATGTTCATACGTTCCCGCAATGCCCGGCAGAGCGCCAGCATCAGCGCCGTCTTGCCGCTGCCTACCGGCCCGCCTACGCCGACTGTGAATGCCCGGCGCGAATAGTCTCGCGGACGCGGAAGATCCCGATCGTGGTAGTGGCCGGGGTTCGCAAGGCGCTCGTGCGTGTGACCCGCGTGGTCGGCGCCGTGGAAATGGAGTTGTAGAGTCATGTCGTTCTTCCTCGTTCCGCGAGAATCGCTCAGCGATCCGACAATTGATCCTGCAACATCATCCTGACCACAAACCGTCATCCCGAGCGTACTCGCGAAAACTGACAATCTGGCCGAGTTTCGCGTCACGCCCTCACTCACGACTGAAACAGCCGGGAGTAGAGGCGATCCTGGTTCATCTGCAGCAGTTCGATCATAGGCGATGTCTGCGCGATGTCCTGGATCGACGATGCCACGACGGACACCGCCAACGAAGCTGCCCGCTGCGAATGCTCGTATTGTATGGCCTGAGCTTCCATCGGCCCGACAATTCCCAATCGCACTGCGGCGGACACAATACCCCGAAGCACGCCGAACATGAACAACCCGACGGCGCGATCGGGGGCGAGCCCGAGGCAGCCGCAGGTTGCCCCAAGCACCGGTGCGAGATGGCTTGCCATCGCCTGGGTCCGCATCCGCTCGCGCAGGCTCGCCAATGATGGGCGTGAGAAGGCGCGCTCGGCGGCGAACAGCAATGCCCGACCCTGGGCTCGGCTCGCCCGGTTGGCCACATGGTTTGCCAGCATCGCGTCGGCCCATCGGTCGAGTTCCTGCAATCGCTCAGGCTGGCGGCCGGCGGCCGCCACCAGCGGGCCGGACGATCGCCCGCTGCTGGTCAGGCCGGCGTCAATGAATTCGTGAAGGTCCGCCAATCCGCGAACTCGTCCTTGTTGGCATGATGCCTCCAGCCCGGCCGAATGGGCAAACCCGCCGCTGGGGAAAGCCGAGTCGGCCAACTGGAGAATGAGGAGGTCATTGGCATGAATCATAAGAAACGGGCCGGGTGATGAACCCGGTCCGCAAGGGAAGGAAACGAGACAGTAAATCACAGCGTCAACTGAAATTGGCCACGAACGACCAACTCGGTGTCGAAGTTGCTGTCGCCGAGGTAGCCGATCCCGGTGAGAGACATCGGGGCGCCATTGGGGAGCCAGTCGAGATCGACGGTTACCTGCGCACGATGGCCGGCGGAACCGTTGTTGCCGAGGTAGTAGTTCACGCCCACGCTGATCTCATGGAAGGTGTTTTCCGTGTCGGCACCCATTACCACGGCGGTGTCGAACTTGACCAAGGCATATCGGGCGAAGATTTCCCATGCCGGATTCCACAAGTAGGATCCCTGGATGATAAAGCCCCAATCGTTCTGGTCACTGTGGCCGGCAGCCGTGGCGGCATCACCAGCCATGGCGGCATTTGTGTAACGATACACGACACCGCCATAGAGCGCCAAACCGTTGTTCATCTTGAACTGGGCGTCCGCCGTGAAGCCGAGTACATCGCCGTTGCCGCCCTGGTCCCAGTTACACCCCGCGCCGATCACCAAGAGATTGTCCTTGACGCCCTTGGCCGTGAAATCGCTGTAGTTGTCCCAGGAACCCATGGCCTTGTATTCGACGCGGGCGAGCACGCCGAAATCATATGTGTGGTTGCCGGGGGCCATCTCGGGATCACTTGGATAGTGGCCAACGTAGTTACTGTTGAGTGAATTGGAACCGTCGTGGAGCATCAGAACGCCGTTGAGCGGGTTCTTTTCGTTGTAGTTTCCATAGAGGATGCCCATGCCTTGAATACGATTGGTGTAACCACCGAGAACCGCGTCAAGCAAGGAGCGGTCGACTGCAAGCTGCACGCCATCGCCCAGAAAATCTTCGTGGGTGAAGTTGGCGGTCTGCTGGCCGGCGGTGATACCCCAGGCATCGCAGAACATATAGTTCACGTAGGCGTCGAGGAGGCTGACCCCGCCGCCTTCGCTCGCGGTCTTCCACATGAAGCTGTACGTCAGATCCTTGGTAAAGGCGGTACCGTTGAGGCTGAGTTCAAGGCGAGAAACCTCGAACCCGTTCTCAATCTGATTGCCCTTGACAGGGGTGTTGTCACGATAGTCGGTGATGTTGCGGAACTGGAACAGCACGCCGGGCTTGAGCACGAAAGCGCCGCTCTTGATGAAGAAACCATCGTCATACCCCGCGCCCGAGTCGCCCGCCGCCATGATCTGGCTTCGCTTCTCGGCATCACGGAGAACGGACTCGATCGTGGCCGCGACCTCCTTGCTGCTGGCAGCCTCACGCTGTTCCAACTGGGCGACCTGGCCCCTGAGTTCATTCACTTGCTGCTGGAGGTCGGTGTCTGCCGCCCAAACAGAGCCGGCCGAGAGAACACCTGCTACCGCCGCGAGAATACATGTCCTATCGTTCATCATTCGCTCCTTTTCCTTATATGTGGCCTGATATCGCCACATGCACATTGTTCTCCACCGATCAGCGAAGACCGATGGCCGAGCACCACACACGACTGACACGGCAACTCGGGAGCGACACTTGGGTTCGCCGAACGGATGCCCTCAAATGGTGTGCCAGACGCGGACGGAAATATCGTCTGGTTAAACAGGCTGAATTCCGCTTTTATGATCGGGCACCGAGGTATCGGGCCGTCTGAATTGGATGCGATAACACGACCAACGCCCGGAAAACAGGCAGAAGGGACGGACCCGTTTAGGGCGCCTCTTCTCCCGCCGACTCGACGTCCACTGACACCCTCAGCACATGGGATCTGCCCCCGAGGAACACGCCGCGCAGGGGCGCTACATCGTGATAGTCACGGCCCCAGGCGGTGGTGATGTAGGCCTCGGTGGCCGGCTGGTTGTTGGTGGGATCGAGATCCACCCACATTCCCGGCGGCACGAACACCGACAACCAGGCGTGCGAGGCATCCATGCCGACCAGACGCGGCTTGCCCGGCGGCGGACGCGTTCGCAGATAGCCCGAGACATACCTGGCCGACAGGCCGAGCGACCGCAGACAGGCGATCATCAGGTGGGCGAAATCCTGGCAGACGCCCCGGCGCATGGCAAAGACCTCCATCACCGGGGTGTTCACACCAGTTGCCATTTTGTCATACCTGAACTCCCGGTGAATTCTCGACAGCAGCGCCATCGCCCCGTCCAAGATCGTCCGGCCGGGCGGAAACAGGTCCACGGCCCACTCCAGCAGTTCCTGTCGTTGCGGCGCGGCGTGCGAGGCGAACGTGTACTGGCCCGCATCAAGCATGTCGCGGTTTCGCGGGCTTCGCAACTCAGTGGCCGCCTGCTCCCATGGCATCGTGTCCCGCGGCAGCGGCGGCGGGCTGTTGACCTCGACCCGGGCCTCCGAGGTCACCGCGAACACCGAATGCGGCGCCTGGATGAAGAAGTCTGTCACATGATTGCCGAAATAATCCGCCCGTTCGCTCCGGGAGAAAGGAACGGGCTGAACCTGCAACTGGTACTCGAGGCATTGCTGCCAGGCCGTGTCCCGGGGACGCAACCGCGCCTGGTTCTGGCTGAGCGAGGCCGCATCGCCGTAGCGGTATTCCGTGATGTGCCTGACGGTGTAGAGCATCGCTACATTCCCGGGTCCATCAATGATGTCGGTCCCTGGCCATGGGCGTAGAACGCGCGCGAAAGTGCATCCGAGAACGCCGGAAACGCCTCGCCCAGCCCGTCCAGCAGGTGGACCAGACGCGGCCGGTCGCCCGCATCATCCGTCCTGGCCAGCGCGTGGGGGTCCGCCAGCCGCACCTGCGTCAGGGCATTGAGCGCGATCCGTTCGTACTCTCCACGCACCACGTTGGCGCCCGAATCGGTCACCGCTTCCACATGCCGCTGCATGGCGACGAGCTGAAACGCGATGGATCGCGGGTTGGTCTCATCGCAGACGAGCAAGTCGATGGCCGGTGCTGCCTGCAGAGCGGTCTGATAGCGCGAGCGGTAGGTCATCAGCGACACGGCCACCGACAACACGGACTCCAGATCGGTCAATTCGTAAGCCGTCGCGTGCCCCCAGGTCCGACCGAGCAATTCGACCTTGTAAGTCGCCCGTTCGACGCGCCGGCCGAGGTCCAGGAAATGCCAACCCTGGCCGCGCGTCATGCTCTCCTGGATCAACCCCGAGAACGCCTCGAGCGGCATCAGCAGACGATCGAGCACCGTCAGCACATTGCCGGCCGGCAGCGATTTCGGAGTGGCGTCGAGCTCCGTGTCGAGATTCGTGATCGTGCGCCAGGTGTCGGGGTTGAGCCGGTCGCGCACGCGCCAGGCCGCCTGTTCCAGACAGGTCACGGTGCTGCGCAGACTTCCTTCGTGCGACTTGTTGAAGGTCAGCGATGCCAGCGTCCGCTCCAGGTGCTCCGGCACGAGCAGGGACGCGATTGATTCCTGGCAGTCAAAGAAGTTCTGAAACGTGCCCAGGAGTGATGACATTTCAGGCAGCCGCAGCGTGTCCGATTCCTCGGCCAGGCACGAGTAGAAGAACCGCAGCAGACGCAACTGCCCCTCGGCCCGCTCGGCATAGCGGCCAAGCCAGAAGAGATTGTCGGCGATACGCGACGGCAGGTAGTAGCCGCCGCGAATCAGCGGCACGGGCGCGGTGCTGGGGCGCATGAGGCTGAAGTCGCTCACCGGCCCGTCGGCCAGAACCCAGGTGTCCTTGCTGCGCAGATCCCGCTTGGAGAGTATTTCCGCGGGTCTCCGGCCGACACCGCCACGCGTCAGCGCGCCCGGCATGACCTCGAATCCGCCCGACGTCGCCACCGCATAGACTCGCATCACCACCGCCCGCGGCACGGCCGCCCCGTCAATCCAGGTCGGCGCCGTGGGCAAGAGTTCCGGATCGTGCCCCGCGAGCAGCAGTTCCTCGCCCAGCAGCCGCCGGCAGAGCGCGGGCATGGCCTCGCGAAACTCCCTTGCCTCCACGACGGCGGCCCCCACGGGATTCGCCATCGCCACCCGCCCCGCGCGTACGGCCCGCATCAGCCCCGGCACACCTACCGACGACTCGCCGCCGAACTCCAGCGGATCGAGTTGCTGCTCCGCCAGCCGGCCCAGGATCACGTCTACCGGATACAGTCCCTTGAGCGTCTTCAGATAGACCGCGTCCTCGCGAACGGTCAGATCGGCCGACTCCGCCAGCGTCAGTCCCAGATAATGGGACAGGTACACTTGCTCGAAATAACTCCGGTCGAACGGCCCCGGCGACAGCAGTACCACTCGCACGTCACCCGTCTGACGTGGTGAGATTCGCAGGAAGAGATCCTTGGCCCTGGCGAAGAAACCGGCCAGGCGGTGTACGCGGCA
>JBEKVL010000108.1:0-11598 GCA_049514055.1 Tepidisphaeraceae bacterium
ACCCCCGACGCCCGGCGCGGCAATCGTGGGCGTCGTGTAGGCACGGATATCGGGGCAGACGTATCTGACGCAGTCGGGGGTGTTCGGGTCGTCGTCTTTGGCGGTGGCGGTAATCGGGCCGGTGGGGATCGTGGTGTAGATGTGACCGGCCTCGACGTAAGGCCCGGCAATGTTCTCTGCTGTTGAGCCGTCACCCCAGTCCACCGTCCACATCGTGATGCCTTCGGGGGCGTCGAGCGTCAAGGTGTAGGGCTCGTCCTCGGCGACGGGGATATCCGGGCCGGTGGCGGTTACGGTAGTGGGGGCGGCCACGGTCAGCGTGATCGTGCCGGCGACGTGGTCGATACCGTCGGATTCCGCGACCACCATGACCCTGTACTCGCCTGCCGTTGCATAGGTGTGCGTGGCTGCGACGTTGGCGAGGTCGGTTTGGCCCGTGGTGGCGGCGGTGGCGGCCGAGTACTCGGTGCGGGTGTCGTCCATCCAGTAGATGTACCAGGCGTCGACGGCCGGGCCGGTGGACGTGAGAGACAACGTGGCGTTCAGGTGGCGTACACTACCTGCGACCGTCAGGTTGGACGGTGCCAGCAAGGGATTGTATTGCATGCCTAAGATCGTCACATCGTTGTCATCCACGATCCCGTTGTAGTTGAAGTCCCCGTCGTACCAGTGCATGGGACCACCCGGTCCCTTCGGATCATAATTCGGGTTGTACTGCAGACCCAATACGGTCACGTCGTCGTCGCCTACCACGCCATCCATCGTGGCATCGCCGACGCAGGTGTACCTCACGAATACGGCCGACGCCAGATTCTGCATGTCCGCCGCATCGTTGATCAGCATTTTGGCCGTGTCGCCATAGCCCAGGGCGTAGAACTCAGTGGAACCATTGGCGGTGAACCGCGAGGCCGCTGTCGAACTGGTGATCCCGGTCGAGCCATTCCAAGGCCCGTCGAACACGCCGCCGGGGGAAACATTGCGACCGGTGGCCAGGGCCGTTTGGATCGCCTCCACGGGACTTGGACCCGCGGCGTCGTAGTAGATCAGCAACGTACGGTCCTTCAGGTCCAGCACCCCCGCACCGCCCAAGGCCAACGAACCGGACGTGAGCGTGTTGCCTGAATCATCTATGCTGCCCAGAACAACTGCGGCGCCACCAGCGGCTCTATCGGCCATCGTCAACGAACCGTTCACCGTCAGGTTGGTCTGGGCAATCGACTTGGGCGACAGACACGTCGCGGCGCTAACCAGCACGCTACCGGTGCCCGTGATGATGGGGATCGGGCTCGTACTCGTATTCGTGATGATATTGGTGCCGGTGCCGGCGTCGATGCGCGTGCAGGAATAGCCCGCCGGATCGGCCGAGCCGGTGAGAGTGACGGTGTCGTCGCCGACACAGCCGTCGTTCGTCGCGAGGTCGAGGACGATCTTGGGGATGTTGCCGGCGACGGATATGGGCGGAAGCGTACGCGGGCCGCTGGTGCCGGTGATCGCGGCCACGCCGGCCGGGGATCGGTCGAGGATGATATCGTCGGCCGGGTTGGGGGTGATGAGGCTGACGGCGCTGAAAGCGGAGATGTTGATGGACTCGACGCCAGCGTACTGGAAGTCCTGGAGGTAGGCCCTGACGCAGCCGCTGCCCGAGGTGGCGGCGCTGGGGCTGATGGTGGCACGAATGGCGGAGCGGCCGATAAGCACAACCGTGTCACTGCCGGCGCCGGCATTGTACCTGAGGACACCGTCCTTGAGGGGCGTGCCTTGGGAATAGTCGATGGTGAGGGTATCGTCGCCGGCCGAGCCGGTGATGACGAGCGAGTTCAGTTCGCAGCGGGTGTAGGTGTGCTCGGGTGTGCCGGTGGGGGTGGCCGATTCGTAGACCTGGACGATATCGGCATCCGTGGGGCACAGGCGGATGTAGCCGGTATGGAGCGTGAGGCTGGCCGAGCAGAGGAGTTGGAGCGGTTCGAGGGACTCGACGGCGGCGAGACGCGGATGAATCCGCGGGATACGCCGCGGGCAGTGGGCCGGCGTGCCGAAGAGAGGGTCGATATCCGCGCGGATGCCGGCGAAAAGAGCGCGCAGAATCGGCGTGAGAACTCGCTCGAGCAGTGAAATGCCAGACATGGAAACCTTCCCTTGAAGCCAGTAGTAACTTGTGATTCAATCTACCGGCGGACAGTGTAATCCTATGAGGGAAGATGTCAATATAATTACGGTAAGATTTTCATAAAGTGATAAATTCGCAGGCAATACCGCATATACAGTGCATTAGGCACGGGGGAAAGCAGTGTCGAGCCACCGTACCAGAGTCACACCGTCATCCCGTCTTCGTGGTCCTTGTTCATCTGGGCGCGGGCGGATTCCCATTCCTCGATGGTCATCACCACCTCGCGGGCCTGCGTGCCTTTGTAATCGCCGAGAATGCCGGAGGCGGCCATCATGTCGATGAGCCGGCTGGCCCGGCCATAGCCGATGCCCATGCGCCGTTGCAGCAGCGAGACGGAGCCGCGCTTGGTTTCGATCACGATACGCACGGCGTCGTCGAACAACTCGTCCTGGGCGATCTCGGAAGCATTGAAACTGGGGCGGATCTGCACCAGTTCGCCCTCGTATTGCGCCTCAGCCTGTTCGCGCACGTATTTCACTGTCTCGCGCATCTCGATGTCGTCGCTGTAGGTGCCCTGGGCGCGGATGGGCTTGCCCTGGCCGGGCGGCAGGAAGAGCATGTCGCCCTTGCCCAGAAGCAGGTCGGCGCCGTTCTGGTCGAGTACGATGCGGGAGTCCATGCGGCTGTTGACGCGATAGGCGATCTTGGCCGGCATGTTGGCCTTGATCAGGCCGGTCACGACGTTGGCCTGCGGACGCTGGGTGGCCAGCACCAGGTGGATGCCCACGGCGCGGGCCTTCTGGGCGATACGCACGATGAACTGTTCCACTTCCTTGCCGCTGGTCATCATCAGGTCGGCCAGTTCGTCGATGACGATCACGACGTAGGGCAGGAACTTGGGAATCTTGGCTTCTTCCTCGGGCGACCCGGGCTGGAAACGCTCGCAGAGCTGTTCTTTGGTCAGCTTGTTGTAGCCGGCGACGTTGCGCACGCCGGCCTCGGCGAGTATCTCGTAGCGCTCGTCCATCTTCGTGCAGGCCCATTCCAGCACGCTGGTGGCCCGGGCGGCGTCGTTGATGACGGGGCACATCAGGTGCGGGATGTCCTTGAACGCGGCCAGTTCCACCACCTTGGGATCGAAAAGGATGAGCTTCACCATGTCCGGCCGCTGGGTATAGAGAATGGACATGATGATGGTGTTGATACAGAACGACTTGCCCGAGCCGGTGGTGCCGGCAATCAGCGCGTGCGGCATGACGGCCAGATCGGCCACCAGCGGTACGCCGCTGGCGTCCTTGCCCAGATAGAGCGGAATCTGCATCTTCTGCTGCGCCTCGGGAGCAAGCTGCATCAGTTCCTTGATACGCACGAGCTCCTTCTTGGCGTTGGGAACCTCGATGCCAACGGTGTCCTTGCCGGGAACCGGCGCGACAATGCGCACACTCGTTGCGGAAAGCGCGCGGGCAATGTCGTTGGAAAGCTGTGTGAACGCGGCCACCTTCAATCCCGGCGCCGGACGGATTTCATACATGGTGATGACCGGACCCGTGTCGATGGCGACGAGCTGAGCGTCGAGATTGAACTCCTTGAGCGCTTTCTTGAGTTCCTCGGCCTTGAGCAGGGCAAACTTCTGCGCTTCATCGGCAAAGCCATGCTCGGCATCGAACAACAGAGTCCAGGGCGGCAGCTTGTAGTCGCCCAGTTCCTTGGGCGGGGGCGGCTGCTCGAGCGTTCTGGGTTTGACCGATAATGCTGACCGGAGGATTACGCCCGGGGCATCCGGTTCGTTGTCATGCGTCGTGTCAGCCAAGGGGGCGGCGGGCGCTGCGGCCACGGGCACGGCCACAGCGGGCGGGGGCGGCAGGGCCACGGGCTGATTGCCCGGCGCGGCCGGCGTAGCGAAGCCTGTTGGTGGCAGCGCGGCCAGGGCCGCACCACTGTTGTTCATTAATGGCGGCGGTGGGACAACCGCCTGACGTTCCGGCGGGGGAATGACAGCCGACTCCGATGGAGGCGCATCCGCCTCGCCGGTGTAGGTCGTCTCAATGGCGGGGGTCGCCAGTTGATCGTGTTCGTAGGTGAATTCGATGGTCTGGCCGTTAACAGTCAGATCGGAGGCCATCTTCTCGCCGGAATTGAGGCGATTGGCTCGCAACACAGTTGGCTGGTCTTTGGGCGGTAACTCGATTTCGTCGCGGTTTCGGCCGCTGCCCGGCGTGGTGGTTTGGCCGGCTTTCCCGGTTGGCTTCATTCGTGAGAGCAAGTCCTTTGCGCCACTGAGCTTAGACACCAGACCGGAGGCATCGGGCAACCAGCGGGTCCTGCTGCGGACGGAAACCAGTGCGTTGACAATGACGGCCGGGGCACGCATGACCAGATCGTCGGCCGCCAAGAGGAGCCCGACGGTAATGCCGGCCAGGAGAAACAGTGCGGAACCAACGGTACTGAAGTGCGATTTCAGGAAAGCCACGGTTCCAATGCCCAGAATACCGCCGTAGCCTTCGGGCAGGCTGGCTCGCGAGCCGGGGTGAATCAGGTGGACGCCGCCGGCGAACGCCACCGACAGCAGCACGAGCCCGATGGTGCGCAGCCAGAGATCGGAAATGCGGTTTCGGAAGGCGACCAGCAGCAGGCAGATGCCCGTGAAGAAGATGATCGGGAAGACACCCTGCCCGATGGCGTAGAACAGGTAATAGGCGACGAGTGCCCCCACTTTGCCACACAGGTTATGGGTGGGCGGGTGCGGGAAGACTTCGTGGCTGGGCCAGTCTTCGGGATTGAAACTGGCGAATGCCAGAAAGAAGAACACCCATGCGAAGATGGCGATGAACAAACCGACGCGATGCTTCAGGTTTTCGCGATCCATGAGAATACCACTAGGATTCTGACATTTATCGGCATGTCGGCATGAGGACGGTTAACAAACAGGGGGAATATGTCCAGCCAGCGCGGCCGGAACAGCGGGCAGGGCAAAAGGCGTTTGCAAGGTCCTGTTCTTGTGGCCGCCGAGGATGAGATTCTGGGGTCTTTCGGCGTTCCAGACAAGTTGGCCGGGGCAAATCTCGGGTGCCCGTGTTTCCCGAAAAGGGTTTGACATTCGCGATCTTTGACGGATAGTTGCCGTGGAGTTTCGAGCGGCGTTCTCAGCGAGGGCCTGATGGTCTGGCCGACACATCTTGGGTCTGCGCGCAAGTCCAAGAAAATAAAGAGGTTGGGTTCTGCGCAGCTCATCGAGCCACTGGAGGAGCGGACTCTTCTGGCCAGCGTTGCGGCGGTGCATTCGGTCATTCCTCCGGGGTTCAGTAAGATCATCTGGCACAGCCAGGCCACCTATGCGCGGACGAACCAGTGGATACTGACCGTCAACAGGCTCAACGGAGATCCCGCAAAGCAGAAAGCGGCTCTGGGCAAGATGGTTCAGCGGGTGGTCGCGGGGGTCTCGGTGGCCGCGTGCCTTGGTTCGTCCGGTTCCTTCCTCGTGAAGACGCGTAAGCCCATGGCCTACAAGGCGATTTTCTCCGCCTGCCGGCGTATCTCCGGATTCGATTCGATCGAGCCGGACTTCCTGATGCATGTCGCCTCGACCATTCCGAATGATCCCGGATTCGTGAACCAATATGGGCTGAACAACACGGGACAGTACGGCGGGACCGCGGGCGCTGACATCCAGGCCCCGGCCGCCTGGGACGTCACCCAAGGCTCGTCGAATGTCATCGTGGCGGTGATCGACACCGGCGTTCAACTCGATCATCCGGACTTGGCCGCGAACATCTGGACAAACCCCGGGGAAATCGCGGACGATGGCATCGACAACGACGGTGATGGATACGTTGACGACGTCCACGGATGGAACTTCGTCAGCAACAACAACAATCCCTCGGACGACTTTGGCCACGGGACCACGGTGGCGGGCATCATCAGCGCAGTCGGAAACAACGCCGTGGGCATCACCGGCGTGTCATGGCACACCAAGATCCTGCCGCTGAAGGCGTTCGATTCCAGCGGCAACGGGGACACGGCCTGGGCGATCGCGGCGCTGAACTACTGCATCGACCTGAAACGGATGGGTTTTGACATCGTGGCCGCCAACGCCAGTTGGGGCGGCCCCGGATACTCGCGGGCACTGCAGCGGGCAATCACCGACTTCGGCAACGCGGGGATGATCTTTGTCGCCGCGGCGGGCAACAACGGGCAGAATAACGATACGTCCGGTTTCTACCCCGCCAGTTTTGGCTTGCCGAACATCATCTCCGTCGCGGCCACGACCAATACGGACTCCCTTGCGGGCTTTTCAGACTACGGAAAGGCGTCGGTGGACCTGGGCGCCCCCGGGGTGGATATATACTCGACCGCGCGCTACTCCTCCTACACCAGCGCGACCAGCACCCAGGGCACCTCGTTTGCCACGCCATTCGTCACCGGCGTGGTGGCGCTGGCTTGCTCGATCAGTCCACCCAACGTCAGCTACACCACGATTTGCAACGCCATCCTCAACGGCGGCGACCCCATCGCCGCGCTGGCGGGCAAGACCGTCACGGGAAAGCGGCTCGATGCCTACGGCACCCTGATGCAGCTTCCGATGCTGGCCCTGTCGGTCACGCCGGGCGGCGGCCAGGTGGTCACGAGCCTGCCGACGGACTTCACCGTGACCTTCTCGCACCCGCTGGCGGCGGCGACACTGGATCCGGGCGATCTCCAGGTGAACGGAATTCCCGCGGATTCGGTCTCGTCGCCCGATCCACACACCGCCGTGTTCCACTTCAACACCAGTCCGATCGCGAACCAGGGTTTGCAGACGGTCGCCGTGGCCGCCGGCGCGGTCCAGCGTCAGGGCGACTCCAGGGGCGTCGATGCCTTGTCGACAACATTCCGCTACGACGCGCTGGTGATGCAGGTCGCGTCTTCGACTCCGGCGAGCGGATCGACGGTGGCGCCGCCGCTGACGGAGATCGACCTCAACATGAACGAGGCCGTGGCGGCCGCTTCCGTGCAGGCGTCGGATCTGCTGCTCAGCCAGGGGACGGTGGTCGGCGCGTCGCTGCTGAGTCCGCAGGTCGTTCAATTCCTCGTCTCGGGACTCACCGAAGCCAACCTGACCCTGTCGCTGGCCGCCGGCGCGCTGACCGACCTCTACGGCAACCCGTGTGCATCCTGGACCGGCAACTTGGTGCTGGACGTCGGCACCGCCGGCTTCCCCGTACCCCTGCCGGCCGTGCCGCCGCTGGGGTCGCGCGTTCACGTCGGCACCTGGCCGGGCATGGTGAACTCGCCTGGCGATGTGGATGTCTTCACGATCGACCTGGCGCCGGGGCAGAAGGCGTCGGTGCAGGTGACGGCTTCGGGCGGCCTGTCGCCGTCCCTCGAAGTACGGGATGCGTCAAATACTCTGGTGGCCTCGGCCAGCGCCGCGGCCAACGGCACCGCGCTCGCCGCCCTGATTCCCATCGGCGCGATCGGCGGCACCTACTCAATTCGTGTCGCGGGGCTGTCTTCCACATGGGGTCCATACACGCTCAAGGTGACCCTCAACTCCGACATCGAGGCCGAGAGCGCCGGCGGCCCCACCAACAACACGCCCGCCACCGCACAGTCGCTGGATGGCGCTTTCGAGTCGCTTTCGCTGGGCGGACAGGCGGCGGCCATGTCCGGGCGCACCGATCTGCCCACCGGCATCCTGCCCAATGAAGTCGAGCCAAACGACTCCATCTCGCAGGCCGATAACGCCAGCATGAACTGGCTGCCCGCGACTGCCGCAACCTACCAGATCGGCATCAAGGCCAGCAGCGCCAGTCCCACCGACAACGACTACTACAACCTCGGCCTGCTGCCCGTGGGCGACCTGCTCACCCTGGCCATGAGCGGCCAGGCTTCGGATCGAGGCACGCTGAACGATCCTTACATGCAGCTCTACCGCTGGAACGGCGGCTCGCCGCTTCTCCTGGTCACGTCCGACGACGACGGCCCCGGCGACGAAAACCCGTACGGCGCCGACTCGTTCATCTACCGCTATGCCGTGACCACGCCCGACCTGTACTACGTCATGGCAAAATCCTTCTACCCGCCGGGCGGAACGGGAACCTACGATCTTGCGGCCTATCTTGAGGATGCCGTCACGCCTCCCGGCACGGCCAATCCGACCACGGCCGAAACCGAGCCCAACGACACCTTCGCCACTGCCACCAATCTTTCGCAGGCCTGGCGGGTCGAGAATTACACCTCTTCAACCAACGGAGCGCTCTCGTCAACGTCGGATACCGACTACTACTCGTACACGCTGCATGCCGGCGATCTCCTGTCCGTCTATGTCCATGCCACCGGCAGCAGTTCGCTCAACAGCGCCATCAACCTCCTGAACTCCTCCGGCACCGTGATCGCCCTCGACGATGGCTTCACCAACTACCTCAACGCCGACAGCGGCATCTGGTCGTTTGTCGTGCCGGCCGATGGCGTCTACTACGTCGAGGTCGACGCCCCCACCGGCCTGGGTCCGTACACCCTCAGCACCTGTCTCTCTTCAGCGACCCTCCCGCCGCAGCCGCCTCCCGTCCCCGATTTCTACTCCGCATCGTTGCTCGCCGGCCAGCATGTGTCCGTGGCCCTGTCAACCCTGGAACCCGGAGCGATCACTCTGGAACTGCAGAATGGGTCGGGCTCGCCGCTGGTCGACGGCGTGGCCGGAGGCAACGTGTCCTGCCTCATCAACGATTTCGTCGTGCCGGCGACGGGAACCTATTATCTCCGCGTGCAGGGCGACCGGAATCTCGACTATGTGCTGTGGATGGGCCGGGGCGGCGGTTTCGCGGTGCAGCCGAACAACACGCCGGACCACGCCATGCCCCTGGGTTCGACGGGCGCCGCCTCGGCCTACCTCGCCGCCGGCGATGAGGACTGGTACAGCTTCACGGCCTCCGCGGGCGATCTGGTGCAGGTGAAGACGGCCACGCCCGGCGGGCCTCCCGGTGAATACGCGAATTCGCTCGATCCGGCCGTCGAACTCTACACCCTTGCCGGCGTGCTCGTCGGCTCTGATAGCTCGGGTGCCGGCGACGGGCGAAACGCCCTGTTGAACTTCACGATTCCCGCGACGGGCACCTACCGCGTGCGTGTGACCTCCCAGGCCGGCACGGGCGAGTACCAGCTCGCGGTCGCCGACTTCAATGCCGGGCTGCCGGGCGCCTTCGGCAACGATGTCTACGAAGTGCAGCTTGCGCCCGATGGCGTGACGCTCAACATCCTCACCAACGGCCAGGTGACCTGGTCGGCGCCGGCCGCCCTGTTGACCGGCCTGGCCATCAACGACCCGGCCGGCAACGACACGCTGGACATCGAAACCCCCCTGGCGTTTGTTCCCCGGCTGCTAGGCTCCGGGGCCGACACGATCGCCCTGTTCGCCGGCGCCTACGTCCTGTCGCAGGATCTGGGCGCGGGCGGACGTGATCTCGGTTTGTCCGTCTCCGGCGCCACCTGCGCCTCTTTGTCGTCCCAGCACCTGCGCTTCCTCAACATCGGCGACGCCGGCACGCTGCAGATGACCGCTGGATCGCCGGCCATACTCCGCACCGGCTCGCTTTTCCTCTCCGGCAGCGGCCGGCTCGACATGGGAAACCACGACCTGATCCTCGACTACACCGGCGCATCGCCCATCGACAGCATTCGCCAATACCTCTACAACGGCCGCCTCGGCTCCGGGCCGGCCATCGTCACCACGGCCACGACGCCCGACGGCCATCCGGCCGCCCTGGGAGCCGTCGATAACCAGCAGATCCAGCAGCTTGCTTGGGACGGCGAGACGCTGACCAGCGGCACGAACTTCAGTCAGGTCATCATCAAGTTCACGTACCTTGGCGATGTCAATCTCGACGGCAAGGTGGATGTGTCGGACTACTACAACGTCCTGGCGAACATGTCGTCCCCCGGCGGCTGGCTGCAGGGCGACCTCGACTACGATGGCGTCGTCACCCCGGCCGACGCGGCCATCGTCGCGGCCAATCTGGGCGCGGGCACGGGGCCGGGAATGGCGCTGTGATCCGGCGAGTGGCAGGCATGGGAAGGAAAACATATAATGCCGGCATGACCGATCGGCTTGAAAACGCATTCATGAAAGCTTCGCAGTTGCCGGAAGCGGCACAGGAGCAACTGCCGGATCAATTGATGGAAGAGATCTCGGGTGAGATGAACTGGGACGGCACACTGGCCCAGTCGCAGGATCTCCTCGACGAGATGGCGCGAAAGGCACTTCAAGCACGTCGAGACGGGCATACGCGGGACGGGGGATTCGATCAACTGTGTCACAACCATGAGCCAGGAACAACCGCCAGAATGTTGTCCTCTTCCGAACCTCACGTTGCCGGCACCCCAACCGCCACTCAGCAATAGTGTCTGTGTGCGATGCGGCTACAGCCTGCGCGGAATGCCGACGGACGGAAACTGCCCGGAATGCGGCCTGGGGATCGCCCGGTCGCTTGCGCTGGGACAGCAGTTGCGGGAATCCCGGCCGGCGTGGATCGCCTCGCTGGCATGGGCCGCACGCCTGTTGCTGGCGGCGGGCGCACTGCTGCTCCTGACGCCTTTCGCCGTCTCGGCGTGGGATCTGCTGGCGGGAATGGTCAATCCGGGATCGAACTTCAGTTTTCTGCGTCAGGGCGAACCGCTGGTGATCGGAGGCCTGTTTCTCCTGGCGGCCGTCGCTCATCTGGCGGGTTCGTGGCTGCTTACGCGCCGCGAGAATCCGCACGCGGCCACCGAGCCGTCGCGAGGTTTGCACTGGGCGCTAAGGTCATGCTCGCTGGCGCCGATGGTGGCAGCGCTGCTCTTCCTCTGGGCGATGGGCTATGAGACGCACTTGCCGTTCGCGACAGGATCGTGTGAGTTGACGCGCCTAATCGTCCAGTGGAGCGGCTGGACCGCATGCATCTACGCGGCCTGCCCGCCGATGCAGTTCATCCTGCTGCGACGGCTGGCGGCGCGCGTGCTGAACCGGCGTCTTCTGGAGCACACCCGCATTGCCGGCATCGGGTTCCCGGCCGGCGTGGTTCTGCTGATGCTCCTGCCGCTGTTGGGCGACTGGATCGATCCCCAAAGCAGCGTCGGCTTCGCCGCCATGCTGCTCATCTGCGTCTTCATCGGCTTGTTCTGGCTCTGGTCGCTCTACGCCTTCGGCATGTCGGCCAGGGCCTTCGCCCGTGCGGCAAGGGAGGCCCGAGACGAGTGGGTCAAAGCCGATGCATCGCTGGGCCGGGGTTGATTGACTGAGGCAGCAAACGGGCCAGCCGGGATTGTCTCGATTCGGCTCCCCGTTGATATTCGGTTTCGGCAGAATATCCGCTCATGCCGCCCGCGTTCGTCCTCGTATTCGCTTCCCAGCGCGGGGGACGCCCGGAGCCGACTCCACCTCCCGCCAGAAGTCGTCGTGGGCAACGCCAGCGCCGGCCCGGAGTCGCTGGCGGCCGGTAGACAGGATGGCACGCAACTTCGACGAGTAGCTGAACAGG
>JBEKVL010000108.1:11614-17348 GCA_049514055.1 Tepidisphaeraceae bacterium
CACTTCATCGTCATCGACCAGCGGCATGATCGCGGCCACGGCCTTGCCGTTGCGGGTAATGACCAAGGGGCCGTCCTTGCGGGCCCGCACGAACGCGCTGAACTTCGCTTTCACGTTGGCCACTGATGAAATTGTTCGCCCGCCGGCCATTCTGACCACAATTATGGTCATTCACTCGGTGGGAGTCAAATCGGAACCCGCGACCCTGACAAGCTGTCGCTGCGGGTGTGCCCAGAAACTCGGGCAAGTCGTAAACTGTTTGTACCGCAACAGCTGTCATGCTGAGGCGTACTCGCGAAGCATCTGGCTTTGGACCTCAAGGCCAGATCCCTCGCGAGTACACTCGGGATGACGGTTTGTGATCTGGATGAGATTCCCGGAAAGACGGGCACACCTGGAGAAGGTCATAAATGATCCTACGTATAATGCCATTCTCCCCGCGATTTCGGGCCGCACTCCTCGCCTGCCCCGCCTCGCCTCACTGCCCCACCATTCAGCCCGCCGCCCATCCTGCCCCAGCGGATCGCGCTGCCATCCTTGACAGATCCCGCCGCCCTTCTTCACATGCCGACTCTACGCCTAACCCCCGATCTGACTGACATTTACGCTTCACATGTTGCGCGCGGGCGCTGCGCGCGCGACGGAATTTCCATTTTCACAAATCACACCCCCACAGCACCAAACGCACTTTTGCGCTGCGCGCTGTTGCGCGCCAGACGCTCAAACCGCGCAGCGCCGCCGTCTATAGGGAGGCCCGACTTCCCCGGCCCGCCACCCCGCCGGCCGCGCTCTTTCTCAACCGCATACGCCCGCATCAACCTCCCTTCGTGTGTCTTCGTGCAACTTCGTGGTCCATCCTCTCCGCATTCCGCATTCCCCCGGACCCGCCCGGTACCCAACCGAACGTCCTTTGGACCCTGAAAGGACACCGTTTCCCCCCTGCCGCTGGCACCCCTAATAGATTATAACCCATGTGGAAGCAACCTCTTATGCCTCGCATCCCATACGCCGCCCGCGCCATAATATTTTTTCTCCTTGCTATCCGGAACCCATTGCTGGCCGCCAACACGGAATTGCAGCCCAATCGCGGTGTACCCCCTGCCAGCATGCCCCAACAGTGCATCCTTCCCACCTTCCATCCGCACCCCTACAATCCTCCGCCAATGCCCCTTGATCGCCCCAACTCTCCAGAACTTCTTGCCCCGGCGGGAGATTTTGACTCCCTGCGCGCGGCCGTCGCCAATGGGGCCGACGCCGTCTACTTCGGCCTGGGCAACTACAACGCCCGGCACCGTGCCAACAATTTCACCATGGACCAACTGCCCGAAGTCATGCAGTTTCTCCACGCCCGCAATGTCCGCGGATTTCTCGCGCTGAACACGCTGATATTCTCGGATGAACTGCCCGAAGCGATCGGGTTCATTCAGGCGGCCGCGGCGGCCGGGGTTGACGCCCTGATCGTTCAGGATCTCGGGCTGGCCAGGCTCGTTCACCGCATGGCGCCGGGCATGGCCATCCATGGCTCGACCCAGATGACCCTGACCGAGCCACGCGGAATCGAGTTCGTCCGCCGGCTGGGCGTCGGCCGGGTGATTCTCGCCCGCGAACTTTCACTGGCCGAGATCGCCCGGATCACGGCCGCCACCGATATGCCCGTCGAGGTGTTCGTTCACGGAGCCTTGTGCGTGGCCTACTCCGGACAATGCCTGACCTCCGAGGCCCTTGGCGGCCGATCCGCCAACCGCGGCCAGTGCGCCCAGGCGTGCCGGCTGCCCTATGAACTGATCGTCGATGGTCAGCCGCGCGACCTGGGCGATCGCGCGTATCTGCTTTCGCCACAGGACTTGGCCGCGTATGACCTGCTCGACAAGCTCGTCGCGGCTGGTGTGGCCGCATTCAAAATCGAAGGCCGGCTCAAGAGCGCCGAGTATGTGGCCGCCGCCACGCAGACCTATCGCGCCACGCTTGATTCAGCGATCGCCCGCAAGCCGATCCAGGTCAGCCAGCTACAGAAGCAAATCCTGACGCAGTCATTTTCCCGCGGCTTCACGCACGGATTTCTCGATGGCGTCAACCACCAGGAACTGGTCCACGCCCGCTTCCCCAAGTCGCGCGGCGTTCGCATCGGCACCGTCTGCGGCCACACGCCACAGGGGCTCGTTGTCAAAGGCAACTGGCAACCAACAACTGGCAACTGGCAACTTCCCGTCAAACCCGGCGACGGCCTGGTCTTCGACGAAGGCCACCCCGAACAGGATGAGCAAGGCGGCCGGGTCTACGAAGTGTTGCCGCGCGGCAAGGGGCAGATCGAACTGCGGTTCGCCGCGGGCGCCGTGCAACTCGTGGCCGTGCCGGAAGGAGCCATCGTCTGGAAGACCGACGACCCGGCCATTCGCAAACGCCTCGAACAGTCCTACTCACGCACCGACGTCGTCCATCGCGCCACGGTGGATGCCACGCTCTTTGCGACCGTCGGCCAGCCACTGCGATTGATGCTCGTCGATGCCCAGCGCCGACAGGCCGAGGTGGCTTCCGATGGTCCGATGTCTCTGGCCCAGCGGCATCCACTCACGGCCGACTCGGCACGCGAGCAGTTGTCACGGCTGGGCGATACGCCCTATGAATTGCGCAACGTGAAGATCATCGGCGGCAACGATCCGGTGATGGCGCCCAAGTCGGTGCTGAACGATCTTCGCCGGCGGGCGGTCGAGAAACTGATCGGGCAGCGGGCACGCACGATTGGGATTGTCGAACCAGATGCGCTGGGGAATCTGCGGCAGGAGATTCGCACGGCTTCCGGAACGGCCGTGCTCCCGCACGGCCGGGATGCCACCCCGCGCGACGCGGCTGCAGCAGACTGCGGCGCTCCCGCGCCCGCGCTTTCGGTTCTCGTCCGCACCATCGCCCAGCTCGAAATGCTCTGCGTATTCGAGCATCGCCCCGAGATCGTCTATGCCGATTTCGAGGATGTCCGCCGTTATGCCGATGCAGTCCAACTTGCCAGATCGGCCGGACTGAAACTGGCACTGGCGACGCTGCGCATCGTCAAGCCGCAGGAACACGGGCTGCTGAAGCAAATCGCCGATCTCGGCCCCGATGCGGTGCTCGTCCGGAACCTCGCGGCCGTCTCCTTCTTCGGCGAAATGCGGTTGCCGATGTTCGGCGACTACGCGCTGAACGTGGCCAATGAACTGACGGCCGGGATCTTCGCCCAGGCCGGGCTGGAACGCGTGACGGCTTCGTACGACCTCAACTGGCGTCAGCTCGAGGCGATGGTGCGAAATCACCGGCCGGGGTTCTTCGAGATCGTCATCCACCAGCACATGCCCTTGTTTCACATGGAACATTGCGTCTTCGCCCACGCGTTGTCCGACGGGAAAGACGCCCGCGATTGTGGCCGGCCATGCGAGCGGCACATTGTGGACCTGCGCGGCGATGATGGTCAGCCGCACCCGCTCATCGCAGATGTTGGCTGCCGCAACACGGTCTTCAATGCGGCCGCCCAGTCCGCCGCCGAGTTCCTGCCGCGGATGAAAGAGCTTGGGCTCGTCCACTTCCGGGTTGAACTGCTCCGCGAGACCCCGGACGAGGCAAAGGCGCTGCTGGATCGTTATTCCAGAGTCCTCGCCGGGCAGGACGACGCGCGCTCGACGTGGCGCAAGCTGATGGTGCTGAACCAGTTGGGTGTCACACGGGGCACGCTGGAGCATGCGTAACCGTTCTGAACCCGTTGTTGACAGGGAAGATGGATGATTCGTACAATGCCCGCTTCTCTATGATCAACCATCTGGCTGGATATCTTCTGGTGGGCGCGTATCTGACCGTTCTCCTGGCGGTCGCATTCTACGGCTTCCACCGATATTTGCTCGTCTTCCTCTACATCAAGCACCGCAACAACGTTCACAAGCCCGACCGCATCTGGGCCGAAGCGGATCTGCCGCAGCTCACCATCCAGCTCCCCATGTACAATGAGGATCTGGTCGCCGAGCGCATCATCCGCGCCACCTGCCAGATCGACTACCCTCGCGAAAAACTCCAGATCCAGGTTCTCGACGACTCGACCGACCACTCGGCCGACATCGCCCGCCGCGCCTGCCAGGAATGGGCCGCCAAGGGCGTGCCCATCCAGTACGTCCACCGCACCGACCGCGTCGGCTACAAGGCCGGCGCGCTCGAGGCCGGACTGGCGACGGTCACCGGCGAGTTCATCGCCATCTTCGACGCCGACTTCATTCCCCCCAGGGACATCCTCCGCAACACCATCAACCACTTCACCGACCCCAAGGTCGGCATGGTCCAGGTCCGCTGGGACCATCTCAACCGCGACGCCTCTCTGCTCACGCAGACCCAGGCCATCTTCCTCGACGCCCACTTCGTCATCGAACACACCGCCCGCAATCGTTCCGGCCGGTTCATGCACTTCAACGGCACCGCCGGCGTCTGGCGCCGCAAGACCATCGACGATGCCGGCGGCTGGCAGCACGATACCATCACCGAAGACCTCGACCTTTCCTACCGGGCCCAGCTCAAGGGCTGGCAGTTCGTCTACCTCCCCCAGTTCTGTGCCCCGGCCGAGCTTCCTCCCGAGATCATCGCCTTCAAGGCCCAGGCCCACCGCTGGACCAAGGGCGGCTTCCAGACCGCCATCAAGCTGCTTCCCAAGATCCTTCGGGCAAAAAATATCTCCCGGCGCATCAAGATGGAGGCGTTTTTCCATCTGACCAACACGATTGTCTATCCGCTCATGGTCATCGTCACCCTGATGATGTACCCCACGTTCTTCTACGCCATCAGTCCGTTCAGGCACTACCAGTTCGCCCAGCATATTTTCTCCGCCAGCATGTTCATCCTGGCAACCTGTTCCGCCAGCATGTTCTTCGTCTACGGGCAGCGCGAGCTTTTCGGCCGCGAGGCGACCTGGCGCACACTTTGTTATGTCCCGTTCCTGATGGCTCTGGGCGTGGGGCTGAGCCTGATCAACGCCAAGGGCGTGCTGGAAGCCATCTGGGGCGCCATCCGCCGCGACAAGCACACCGAGTTTGTTCGCACCCCCAAGTACGGCCAGACGGGCTCGGCCGCCAAGAAGTACCAGGCGCAGCGGGTCTTTACCTTCAAGCGGCTGTCGCTGCCGATCATCGAACTGGCCTTTGGCTGCTACATGGTTTGCTGCCTCTGGATTAGCATCTACTACGGCTACGGCATCGCCGCCGCCCCGTTCCTGCTGATCTTCGCCAGCGGCTATTTCTACGTCGGCCTGAACTCGGTCTGGGTGCTGTGGCGCATGCAGCAGGAAGCCAACCTCGAACTCGCCGAGGCCCAGCCGCAGGTGCTGTGAAGGTCACGCAACCTGCGTCAGCCGCTGGGCCTTGGCGGCGCGATTGATTCCCGGCAGCACGTAGTCCCGGGCAACGGCGTCCCAGGACATGTGCTTCGCCAGATCGTAACCGCGATCGATGAACTCCGTGAACTCCCGCGGAGTGTGCGGCAAACGGTCGATCAACTGATGCGCAACCTGCTCGGCCACCTCGTGCTCGATCTGGTTTCGCTGCGCCCGGCCGACGGACAGCAGGTGTTCCGGACGGATGTCACGGTCGTGCAACGCCGTGTAGTCGGCCACGATGACGTTGGGGGTCGGCTGGCTGCCGGTGACCTTGTCGATGAAGCCGGCGCAGCCGCAGACGTTGGAGAAGATGCAGATGCCGCCGAAACTGATCGGCTCGACCTGGGCGATGCC